>NZ_JASTLC010000002.1 GCF_030499575.1 Streptomyces sp. DG2A-72 | reverse complement strand
ACGTATTGCTAAGGTTAACTTACTACCCAGTGAACCTCCTCGCAGCACCTCGCCGAGGGCAGAGAGAGTGATCCGAACCCGCCATTTGGTGCGCTCTTTTTCCACAGTCCCGAAATCGAACGAACTCCCGGGGGTGCACCGTTTGGCGGGTTCGGTGTTGACCAGTGCAAACCCGGTTGCTGATGCCCCATCAGTTCCCTTGCGGCTGTTCGAGTAACACCCGACACCAAAGTTTCACCCCTTACCGGTTCGGGTGCACCGATGGCGGTTTCGGGGCCGGAATCGGTCGTTTCCCCTGGTCAACTCCCAACCCGCCATCAAGTGCGCACCTTTTCCACAGGGTTGGGCCCCGGGGCCGGTCGGTGCGTGCCGGTCAGGCCGGAGAGTTGCAGCCCAACTTGCAGTTCAACTTGTAGTTCTGCTGCAACTCCCGTAGGGTGGGAACCGCACCAACCGCCGAGGACGAGCCGCGGCGGACCGAACGGAAGAGGCCCGAATGACTGCAACCACCGTCCCGATGCCCGTTGCCGAAGCGCTCGCCGAGGGTGCTCCGCGGAACCTCGGTGCGCTGGCCGGCGCGGCTACCGGTCGCGGGTGGGGTGCCATGGTCGAGCGGGACGGAGACGCGTGGACGCTGGTCATCGCTACGCCGACCGACCCCCGTTCGGAGCGGTACACGTGGCGCGCGGGCAAGTGGTCGGCGTCGAACCCCCGCGGCTACCGCGCGGCACTCACCTACTACCGGGCCGAGACGGACGGCGCTCCCCGCGCGACGGTTCCGGACGCGTGGCCGATCGTGGCGGACGTGCCGGAGTGCACCGAGTGCACCGACGGAAGCTGTGTCGACTGCAAGGCGGAAGCGGCGGACGTCAAGGGTGCGGAGGAACTCCGCGTCAAGGCGTGCAAGGCGCATGACCGTGTGTCCAAGGGTCTGAAGAGCGTCAAGGCTGCATACGAGCGTGGCAACGCTGCGCAGGGGCGTGCGGAGGCCGCGGCGGAGCGCGCGCGTGCGGCGGCGGCGGCGGAAGATGAGCGGTTGTCCGCGCGCGTGGCGTACGCGGATGCGGTCACGTGCTCTCTGCCGTACGGGTCGGCGGAGCGTACGCGCGCGGGTCTGGAATGGCTGTCGGCCCGTTGGGACTTGGGGGAGGGTCCGGCATCCGCCGCACTCGGGGAGTGCGAGGAATACGCCGCGCGCGTGGAAGCGTCCGCAACCGAGGGTTGGGCCGACGACGACCGTAAGGGCTGGGACGACGCTCACGACGCGGCGGAGCACGCGCACAAGGAAACCATGATCGAGTTTGGGACCTTCGAGCGTGAGGACCGGAACCGGGGCGTGATCGTTCTTCCGTCCCTGTTCGACGCTGAGAGCGCGTGGGAGATCATCGATGCGCACTCGCGCGACATGGCGCGGCTCGTGCGTGAGGCGGAAGCGGCGGCGGACGCTGCGGAGTCTGACGCGGCACAGTGCGAGGCATGGGCGGACGCTGCGGAGTGCGCCGAGGGGGACGACGCGGCGGACGCGGCAACGCTGTTCACGCTTCCGGCGCCGGACGGCCGTCAGGTGGACATGTCGCGCGCTCACTACGGGGTGTCGGACACGGTGGCGGAGGAGTGGGCGGCGGACGCTGCGGCTCTGCCGGTCGTGACGGTCGGTGCCGTTGCTGTGGCGGAGACTCCGGCCACGGTGGAGGGTCCGGCCGAGGGTGAGCCGACCGGCGACGCTCCGGCCGAGTCGACCCCCGTTGCGGACGCTCCGGCGCCCGTTCCGGCCGAGACTGCGGCGGAGACAGTCGAGCGTGCCCGTAGGGCGGCGGAGGAGTGGCCGGAAGCGCTGCAAGCGCGGTCGCTGGGTGACCGTTACGAGGGTGAGTTCCGGCGCTCCGACCTGCTGTCGGAACTGTCCGTGTGCGGTGAGCGGTTCCCGTTCCGCTTCCATTTCCAGTCGGGCGGCGGACACACCGTGACCCTTCCGACGGGGGACGTGCGCGGTACGTGGGGTGAGGTCACCGGGGCCGCTATCGCGTACGTGATCGCGGAGCGTCCCGCGTCGGTGCTGCGGGCAACGGCCGAGACGGCGCGCGTGTACGGCATCTACGCGGAGCGCGCGGCGGAGAAGGCGGAGGAACACGCGCAGACGGCCGTATCGGTCGGCATGGCGCGCGCTGCGCTGGACACGGTCCGTGCGTTCGCTCAGCGCATCGATTGGGACGGTCTGACGGATGAGCAGTACGACAGTGCCCGGGGTGCGATCCGTGAGGCCGAACAGTGGGCAGAGCGCGCAGAGTCCGCGTACGCGCGGGGGGACGTCGACACGGCCCGTTGGGCGGCGCGTGACACTCTCGCCGTCGCACGGTGGTTCGGACTTGACGCGCCGTCGGCTCAGGAGTGCGCGGAGCGCGCGCCGGAACCGCGCGCGGTTGCTGGGCGGGTGCGGCCGGAAGCGTCGGCGTTCCTGCTGCGCATCACCCGCCCGGGGTGGGAGGGACCGGCCGAGACGGTCGAGGTTCCGGCCGGTGACGCTCCGGCCGGTAGCGGCGTGACGCCGGATGTTCCGGCGGAGGAGACCGAGGGGGGCGCCGTGGCGGGGGCCGCTGCGGGGTCGGCGACTTCCGGAGAACTTGACGCGGACACTTCAAACGGAGACTCAACCCCCCGTGGGGAAGGGGGGTTTTCCCGGGAACTTGACGCGGACGCGTCAAAAGAGGCGCCGGAGGTCCGGCACGCTCGGCGCAAGGCCGAGGACGCGGAGCGGCGCGCGGTCGACGCGCGGGAGCGCGCCGAGGGACTCCAGACCGCCGCCTCGGCCCACTACGGCCGGTTCGCGGGCGGTCAGAAGATCCTCATGGGCCACGGCTCCGCCCCCAGCGCGCTGCGGGACCGGGCGCGCGGCGACGCGGCGACGCGCAAGGCCATTGCGGCGACAGAGGGGGCGGAGCGGGCGGAGGCTGTCGCGCGGAAGGCGCGACAGGCGGCCGAGCTCGCCGAGACGGTCGCGGGCCGGTCCCGCCCGTGGGAGCGCGCCGACTTCCAGCCGGGGGACGTCGTCGAGGTACGCAAGGTGCACACGATGAGCTATGCCGTGGTGCGCGCGAACGCGAAGACGCTCACGCTTCGGAACGCGTACACCATCGATGACGCGAAGGCGCGATACGACCAGGTCATTTCGCGGACCCGCGCCGGCTGCACCGTGACCGACCCGGGAGCGGACCCGGCGGAATCCCAGGGACTTGACGCGGACGCATCAAAGGGGGCCCCGGAGGTGGCGCCCGAGGCGGCGCCGGTAGCTGCGGGCCCGCGGGTTGTGAGCCGCGCCGACATGGTCCATGCGGCGGAAGCGGCGGCGGACGCCGCGGAGGCGGCGGCCGGTGTGCTTGCCGAACTGGCGGCCGAGGCGGCTCGCGTGGCCGACTGCGCCCCCGCGGGAGACGTCCGGGCGGTGGCGGCAGCGGACGCCGTGCACTCCCGTTGGTACCGGATGGACCGGCGAGCGTGGCACGCGCGCTACGACGCCGACCGGCTGAAGAAGGAAGTTGAGCAGACCCGCGCGGATGTGGAGCGGGCGCGCGCGTCGGCGGGTCGGCTGCTGTCGGGTGAGGTTCCGGCCGGTCGTGGGGCGTGGCTGTCGGCGGACGGCGGGGCCGTGGTGACGTTCCCCCTGGCGTGGGAGTCGGCCGACAACCCGGCGGCCGACAAGGACGGCGCCTTTGTGGGGATGCTCGCGGACGCCGTGGCGGCGCGGGACGCGGGCCGCAAGCTCAAGACGACGGACGTCCCCAGCAAGGTGAAGACCGGGCGCGGGCCCGGCGCGGACTTCCGCGCGGCCGTGGCGACATCGGGCCGGTCCCTGGTGGAACCGTGGACGGCGCCCCGGATTCCGGCCGAGGGCAAGCCGCTTGACGCCGAGACCCTGAGCGCGTGGGACATGGCCGGTGACGTGATCTCCGAGACCGAGGCGGCCCCGGGGGTGTGGCTGCCGATGGCCGCGGTGCAGCTCGCGGAGACGGCGCTCGGCAACGGGTGGACGGTCGCCATGCAGCGCGAGGACGACGGCCGGACCGTGATCGTGCGGGCGGCGGGTACGGCGGAGCGGCGGGGCGAACCGGTGGCCTACGAACTGCGCGCGGTGTGGGGCGACGGCGCATGGTGTGAGGGCCGGTCCGGGGTGTGGGTGAACGGCGAGCGGTACCGGGGCGGGGCGCCGCTGTGGCGGCCGAAGGAGCGGGGTCGGCAGGCCCCGAGCATCCTGGGCACCCTCGGGCACGCGGCCGAGGCGGGGGAGCTCGCCGCGGTCGCGCCGGCGGCGACGGTGAGCGCTCCGGCTCCGGCCGGTGTGTCCGACCCCGGGACCGAGGAGGCGTGGGAGGGCGACGGCGGCACGGTGCCGGGAGTCGCCGCTCCTCGGCCGGTGGCGGAACTCCGGGAACTTGGCGCGGACGCTTCAAAAGAGGACTCGGCCCCCGGTGGGGAAGGGGGGTTTTCCCGGGAACTTGACGCGAACGCGTCAATTGAGCTGGACGGCGCAGCTCTGCGAGATGCGTTCATTGCCGCGCACGGAAACGAAGACGCCATGCGTGCGGCCTCCTGGTGGTGCGACACCGATTGCGCGACGTGCGCCGACGGCCGCGAGTGCGCCGACTGCCCCACCTGCACGGAGTTCGCGCACCCCTACCCGGCGCGGTGGGCGCGGCGCCCGGCCCACGACGGCCCGGAACGCATGGTCCACGTGTGCCACGGTCCCGGCGGCATGTCGGAGGGGCAGCGCCTCGCCCTGGGGGGCGACGACTCGGCCGACGTGGACGCGGTGGGGATCGAGATCAACGAGGGCGCCGCCGCGACCGCACGCGCCGCCGGGTACACGATCATTTGTGCCGACGTCCGCACGCTGGACCCTCGGCACCCCGTGCTGACGTCGGTCAAGCGGCTGCACCTGTCTACGCCGTGCCCGACGATTTCGACCGGCGGGAAGCGCTCCGGTGTGCAACCGGCCGAGGTCGAGAAGTTCATGGACCTGCTGTTTCATGCCTCGGAGTACCTCGGTCACCTTGAGGTGGAAGACGTCTGCCAGGACTACGGCGGCCCCCACGAGTACGCCTACCAGTCCGACGCCGAGAACGACGGCGAGGCCGCATGGGACCCGTCCGGCTATGACGGTGAGTGGGAAGCCTGGTGCGAAGAGCACGACGACACGGCCGACTGCGACGGGTGCCACCACCACATTCAGACGCAGCACTGCATGGAAGGGACGGCCGCGCCCGGGTGCACCCCGGACGAGTTCCGGCGGCTGGCCATGGACGCGTGCGCGGACGAGCGCACGGCGCTGATGGCTGAAGTCCTGCTGTGGCCCATGGTCATGATGAAGTCGGGCGGCATCCTCGCGTCCGTCACCATGGAGCAGTCAGACAACCTGCTGAAGGCCGCCGCCCCGCTGTGCGCGGCGATTCAGACCGAGTTGCGCGAGTCCCTGCAATTCGACTGGGTGTCCTTCCAGGTCGAGGACGCGGCCACCTACGGCGCCGCCTCCCACCGTGTCCGCACGTGGATGATCGCCGTACGAGACGGCGAGCCCGACGGGGCGCGGTCCATGGTCCGTGCCGATGACGTCGCCGCCGCCGAGCGGGCCATGTGGGGCGACGGCACACGGCGCCCCCTCCCCACCACCCGCCCGGACCTGACCACGCGTGTTGACCTGCTGGGCGGCCGTGCGCCGCTCCCCTCCCTCACCGTGGCTCAGGCGCTCGGGTGGGAATCCGGGCTGTGGGTCGACACCCGGGGCGCGCGGCCGGTCGACCCCGTCACCGGCCGGGCTAAGGGCGGCGGTTCGTTCAGCGCGGACAAGGTGGCGCAGTGCGTCACCGCCACGTGGTACGGCGCCACCCGGCGCCGTGCGGACGAACCCCAGGGGTGCGCGTCCGGCGGCCGGGCGTTCACGCAAGCCGAGCTCGGCGCGCTCGTCGGCTTCCGCTGGGATTACCCCTGGCAGCACGTAGGGCGCGGGGAGGGCATTCGCAACAAGGCGCAGCAGGCGGCGGACGCGGTGTCGCCGTTCATGGGCATGGCCGTGACCGGCGCCGTCCTCTCCCGGGCCCGGCGTATCTGGTACCGGCGGGCGCTGGCCTATCAGCGGGCCCTGTACGCGTACGCCGTGAACCTGTGGACCACCGAGCAGCGGGCCGCCGTCGAGGACCAGCTCGAAGCGGCGGACGCTCAGCGAGTCGCAGACGTGAACATGCCCACGGTGCAGACTCCCCCGATGCTGCCCGCGGCGCCGGTCCGGCTGATGTTGGAGCGCGGTCCCGTCCGGCTGCAAGTTCCGGCACCGAGGACGGCCGCCGTTCCCGCCTCACGTGAGCCGGGCGAGTGCGGCGCTCCCGACGGCCGCGCCGGTCGTACGATGGCGGCCCGTCCCCGGCCGCACCGCCCGCTCGCACCGGTCGGTGCGACGCCTGCCACGGCCCCCGCGGCGGGCCCGGAGACGGCCCCCGCGGCGCGGGGAGCGGGGCGGCGCGAGCCGCGCCCGGCCGCCTCGGCGGCCCCTGCCGGCGGCTCCCTGTCGCGCCGGGCGGAGACCCGGGGGGTTGGGGGTGTTCGCGCAGGTCACAGCACACGACAGGGGGCCACGCGACAGGCCACGCGACAGGCCACGCGACAGCCTCCCGGCGGGTGGGCGGGGCATCTGCCGAAGGGCGGGGAGCGGGGGCCGCCCTCCCCCGCCCGCCCCGGCCCCGGGCGGTGCCGACTTCCGCCAAATTTGACAGGAGCACATCATCTTGGCCGGGTGGCATCGAAGGTGCCGCCCTTCCCGGGAACTTGACGCGTCCACCTCAATAGGGCTCGAATCCGGCACCCCACCCCGGATGTGACCCGCGACCAGGACCCGACAGGCGAGCGCCACGGGGCCCGCCCGAAGATCACACAGTGTGATCACGACCCCCTCGCGCGTTCGACGCCTGCAAACGGCATCACCCGAACGGTGCACCCGCTGTCGGCGCCGTGTGGGAGCGTGCCGCCATGACCACCGCCCCGACGCCCGTCCCGCTCACCGCGGCCGAGCTCCCGCTCCGCGTCCCCCTGATCCACGGCGAAACGAACCTGTCGTACCTCCTGCGCACCGCGACGGCCAACGGCCTTGGCGTCGGCCCGCTCCTCGACACCCTCGCCGGTCGCGCCCTCGAACTCCCCGACGACGGCCCCTCTCCGCAGCGCGACGAGGTCCGCCTCTCCCCCGCAGCCCTCGACCGGCTCGCCGCCCTGGTGGAGCGCGAGCCCGAGCAGCTCGCCCGCGCACTCCCCGGCGCCCACCCCGACCGGCTCGCCGAGGCCGTCCAACTCGACGTGTGGCCCGATGGGTTCGGCTCCTCACCGCTGCCGGCCTGCCCGCTGTGCATGGAGCCCGGCGCGTGGCTGGCCGCCGAGGGGCACCGATGGCGGCCGTGCGGGTGCGGGCGCCGATGGATGGCCGGAGACGACGCCGGTTACCTCGTCGATACCGGGCCCGTCCCCGACCTCGCCCGTGCCCTGCGCGGACACCGTGAGCTCGTTCACCGCCTCGGCCCCGTCGGTGACGCCCTCCTCGCCGACGCCCATCAAGTGGCCCTGTGGTGGTGGGTCCACGGCCAGGTGGCCGCCGAACAGTGGCAGGCGGACGAGGACGCCCTCGGCCTCTCCCGCCACCGCCGCCGAGCCGCGCCGGTCGTCGTCTATCCCCTGGCCGTCGCCCTCGCCGAGCGCATGTGGACGTGGGAGGAGCGCCGCCGCAAACCGCGCGCCTCGGCCGAGGAGTGGGTCGAGTCCGTCGCCGAGCTCGCCGCCGCCGGCACCTTCACCCGGCGCGAGCGCGAGCCGCTGAACTACTGGCTCGAACAGCACCAGGCCGAGGCCGCAGCCAAGCCGCGCGGCCGTACGGCCACCGAGCGAAGGTGGAACCGGCTCCCCGCCCTCCACGAACGCCCCGACGACCACGGCCTTCACCGGGCCCCGTCCTGCCTCATGTGGGTCTACGGACTGCCCCTGACGTCGACCACGGCCGTGTGCGAGCGCTGCAACGGGCGCGCGCCGAGCTGCCGATGGGTGCCGTACGCCAAGTGCACCGGCCTGCCGAAGTAGATCGTCGTCCGGCTGTCCGCGCCCTCCGCTACGCTCTTCGCGGAGGGCGCGACTACGCCCCTACCGCTGCCCGCACGCCCACGCCGTGCACGGGCGCCGACGGTACGAAGGTCCCACGGGATGCCGGTCGTTCCAGATCTGACGATCCGTCCTGTCCGGGCGGGCCGCGTGGGAGCCGACGCCCGGAGCCGGGAGGGCATCGCATGCCGAAGAGGAACGCCGAGCAAAAGGCGGCTTGGGCTCTCAAGGAGACCGAGGGCCTCGACTACCAAGAGGCGCTGCGGCGCGTACGGGCCGAGGCCGCCGCCGAATCCGCCACCACCGACGCGCCGGCATCCGCCCCGGCCGCCGTCGTGTACGTACTCCAGCCCACCGCCGCCGAGACCGAGCTCGGCATCCGCGCCGAAGAGCTCGGCATCCGCGCACTCCCCGAAACCGCCACCCCTGCGCAGCGCGCGCACGCCGAGGCGGTGTGGCGCCCGAACGAGGACCCCGCGGCGCCGTGCCGGTGCTCGGGCATCCGGTGCCATCACGGCGAGAGGTGCGAAGTCGAGTTCTCCGACGGGCAGTGCGACGGGCGCCTTATCCACGTCGACCGGCACCCGGGCAGCATGTTCGAACTCACCGCCTGGTACGACACATACGGGTGCGAGGGCTGCCGCGAGACCTTCGAGACCACGGTGACACTGACCGAGATCCCATGGGGCGAAGTCCGGACCCGCGCACAGCTCGACGGGACGGAGCGAACCCTCAGCACCGGGACCGATGACCGCGTGATCGTCCTGTTCGACGGCATCAGGCATCCCAACTTCCCCGACAGCACGCCCGAGGAGGACGACGGCGACGAGCTCGACCCCGACCCCGACACCCACCCCACCCCAGAGGAGGAATGGAACGCCGCCGTGGACCAGGCCGACGAGGAGCCGCTCGCCGAGGAGCACCAGGAGGACGGCCTCGACGACGAACCGCGGGACGACGTCGACCCGATCGAGCCCCCCGAGGACTACGACGACGGCCCCGACGAGAACGAGCTCGGCCCGCCCTCGCGGGTGCCGGCCGTCGACCTCGACCCGCAGTCCACGGCCGACGACTGGTCCCTGATGGAGCCGCGGTCATGGTGAACATTCAGGGACACGAGCAGCGTCAACGGAACGTGCCGCAGTTGATCGCCCAGCCGACCGCGTTCCCTGTCGGCGGGGCGATGATGGCGGCGGTCGTGCTCTCGCCCTACGGCGGCGCTGGACGCGCAGAGATCGAGCGGTTCCCCGCGTACGCCTCACTCACTCCGCTTGACCAGGAGGCACCGGCCGACGGGGGACCGTGGCACTTCTGGCAAGACCCCACCGGCCCGGTTCTCCTGGCCCTCAACAAGCCGGGCGCTGAGGGAGAGGTGCACGTCGTGATGGAACTCGCCGACCCCCCGCCTCTGTGGTGGAACCTTGCCCGTCAGCGCGCACAGATGGCCGTGGTCTGGCTGTCGGACGTCCGCCACCCGACCACTGATGAGATGAAAGCGGCGCTCAAATCCCGGTCCGGGTGGATGGCCTCTGCACGCTGGATTGAGCCCGTAGCCCTGCTGTAGAACCGCAGCCCCGACGGAACGCCGAGGGCCTCGCCGCGGTGTGCGGCGAGGCCCTCGACCGGCGCCCGGCTCCCCTAGCGAAGGGGGCCGGGCGTTGTGCTGTTACGCCGAGGCGGACGGCCGCCACGCGAACACGGACCGGACGGAAGACGGCTCGATCTCCCACCCGGCCGCGCGGAACTTGGCGGCGAGGAGGCGCAGCTCGGCGCGGTGCGGCTCTCGGTCGTCCGGCGTCACGTAGAGGCCCTCGACGAGCCAGTACACCGCAACGCGCCCGTAGCCGCGCGGCTCGACGAGGGCGCCGTGCGCGGTCCTGTCGTAGTCGTCGCTTCCGGTGAAGTCGTGTTCGTCGGTGATGGTGGCGAGCTGCGTCCCGGCGAGGACGTCGAGGGCGGCGAGGGTGTCCGGGTGTTCGGCGTCCGCGGGTGCGCTGCCCGGGATGGCCGGACGGCGGACCGGACGGCACTCGGCGGCGATCCACTCGGCCCCCCCTCGACGACGACGCGGGCAGGCTCGCCGGGCCGGTTGGTGGTGCCGACGACGACACGTTCGCGGCCGTCGCCGCATACGACGCGCTTGTCCGTGGACGCCGGGGCCTGCGGTGCCTTGACCTCCTCGGCGGACGTACGGCGGCCCACACGGATCAGGACCGGCACGGCGGCGGGGAGCGGGTCGCACGCATCCCACGGCGTCTCGACGGCGAGCGTGATCACGGGGCCCGTCCACGCTTCGGCCTGCTGGCACCCTCCGCAGCCGCACGCCCGGTTGTACGGGCGGGGGTCCGCGGTGTACGGGTCCGGGTGAGCGACGACGTCCGCCGGGGTGGCGCTCTCGACGGTCGCGCCCTCGCGCATGGCACCGAGGACGGTGTCGCCCGGCCGGACCTCGTCGGCGCGGACGATCGCCAACACCTCGCCGAACTCGGGCCGCGTGGCCGGAGCCGTGTCCGCGAACAGGGCCCGGGTCTCGGCGTCGACCAGGAACACGCGCCCCTCGATGGCGTCCTCGGCGTTCTCCCACAGATGACCGGCGCGGCGGGCGATCCCGGCGAGGGTGAGGAGGTGGGTCGTACGGGCGGCCCACATCATGAGGAAGTGGAACTCTCGCGGGGCGCCGTCCTGCTCGACGTGCGGCCACAGCGACGACGTCCACCGCGCGAGCTCGGACAACGAAGTCGTGTTGTTCGTGCGGGTGATGCTGTCCATGGCGTCACGGAACCGGCGGTTGGCCTCGTCCGTGTCGGCGACGATCTCGGCGAGCTCGGCGGCGGCCCGGGTGACGGGCGAGGCCGCGGCAAGGGACTTGGCGTAAGCGAGCTCCTCGGCCGCGCGCATGCACCGGGTGCACAGCTCGTCGCCCCGCGCGTACCGGGCCGCGGCCTCGTCGAGGTCGAGGTACGCCGTCAGCGCCCGGCCGCACAAGGTGTCGTCGTTGCCCCGCGAGTAGTGCACGCGACGGCCGCGGCCCACGGCCGCGTGCCGCAGTCCGGCCCGCTTGTAGAGGGGTGCACCGTCGGCGATCACGTCGGCCGTCGACTTGGCGGGGGCGTCCGCCTTGGCCGCGCACCGCTCGCACAAGTGCGTGGTGAAGGGCAGCGCGCGGGCCGCCTCGGCGGTCAAGAGTCCGCAGTCGCGGCGGCGGTGCCGCTCGGCGGGACGGATGCGCCCGTTGCACACGGCCCGCAGGCTGGCCCCGTCCTCCCCGGTGAACGCGTGAAACAAGCTGTCGTTGCTGTCGGTGTTGGCCCAACCCTGCATGTCGTTGCCGTTCCCTTCGTGGCTGCTGTGGGCCTCCACCATGACATAAGTTGCAGTTGAACTACAAGTTGAACTGTGAGGTGAGCTGAAACTCCCCCCCTTCGGGTATGTCCCCAGCTCATAAATCATGAGAGATCAGCGTAAGCCCAGGTAAATCGGGGGGTGCACCGTTTGGCGGGTTCGGTCCAGCGTCCGCGGGGGTGGCCCGGCTGTCGGCGCAGGTCGCAGGCGTGCAGACTCGACCACCGCCGCCGTGCACCGCAGGGGGGTGCACGGTTTGGCGGGTTCGGTGGCAGAGGGGTGCACCACTTGGCGGGTTCGGTCCGACCTGCGGACTTCCCGCGAGCCGTCCCGTCCCGGGTGCCGGCGGGACCGTGCACCCTTGGCGGGTTCGGTCGGGGTGCGCGGCATGCCTCCGCCCCGCTTCCCTCTTGCGGAGGACGACGGCCAAGGCCGCTGCGCAAACCCTGCCCGAGGCAACAGAATGGGTAACCGGGGGCCGTCCCCGCTTAAAGCCGCCAACTACCCCCGGGAGGGGAACGGAGTGAACGTCATCAGCCCGCTATTCGAGCTGACTCTCCTCGCCGGGGCTCTTTTTGTGCTGAACGGCTTGATGCTGCGCAAGGTGTTCAACCTCGTACTTGGGAATGTGCTCGCCCTGATGGGTTTTACCGGTGGACTCCTGCTGGGCCCTGACGGCGGCTGGTTCACAGCCTGGATGGACTGGGTGTTCATGGGCTGGACCATCGCCGCGGACGTTACGGTCTGGATCGTCGTTGCGAAGAGCCGCGCCGAGAGGGCGGCAACCCGCTCGCCGCTTCCGTAGCCTCCGGCCGACAGCGTCACCAGGACCGCGCACCCCTGGCGGGTTCGGCTTCCAACCGACTTCCACCGGGTGCACGGCAGGGAGGAGACTCGACCGGTGCACGCTCACCACCAGGAGGACGCCCACCAATGACCAGTCTCGACACCGCCACGACCGCCGACTTCGAGGGGTGGCTCGTCGACCAGCTCCGCCGGGATGTGCAGATGCGCGGCGAGCTCCCCGGCTTCCGGCATGCCGGTGGAGTGGCCGGGCTCCTCCTCACGTACGGCCGCCTGTTCACCCCGGCGCCGTGGCCGGACGGCGGAGACCCGCCGGGCGACCCCGGCCGCTGCTACACCGAATCCGTTTCGTGGGCGTGGGCATCCGAGGGCGAGCTCGTCTACGTCGAGGGCATGGCATGGGATCTCGCGTTCCCCATGGAACACGCCTGGTGCGGCACAGCAGACGGCACCGCGCGTGACCTGACGTGGCGCCGCCCCGGACGCGCGTACCTGGGTATCCCCGTGCACGCCGAGGAGGCCACCCGGATCATGGGCGCGCAGGGTAGCCCCCTTCTGTACTCCGCCGAGGGGCACGCCTCCCGCCTCGCCATCGAGTGGGCCCGCGACGGCATCCCGGCCGAACTCCTCGCCGACGTCGGCCGCCCCGTTCCCGCCGACGGCTGACCGCGCACCGTCCGGTGGCCCCTGCGTAGGCTCGACTCGTGAGCACCGCCGAGGAGATCCCCGAACCCGTCACCGCCCGCCCGTGGCGACGCGAGGACGGCCCCCGGCCGAAGGTGACCACCTGGCCCCCCGGCCGCCGCCCCGCGTTGGCCGTCTGGTCGGCCGGGGCGTGGCGGACCGCTCCCGTCATGGCCCGCCAGGACTGGGCGGACGGCCGGGTGTTCTATCAGGTCGAGGTCGACCTACGCGGGGACACTCTCGTCTCGTGCCGCATGTACCAGTGGCCACAGCCCGGCTTGCGCGTTGCGTACAACGCCCCCAGGAGCGGAAGCGAGTCGGACCAGCGAGTCACGCGCCGCCCGACGTGATCACCTCGACGAGCGACCGCATGCCGCGGCCCCGGAACTCCCAAGGGTTCCGGGGCCGGTTGTCGATGCGAGACGCTAGCCGCGCCAGACGCCGGGTGGAACGTCCTCGGCGGGAAGGTCGGCGTCGCAGTAGTAGAAGGTTCCGCGCTCGGGGTCCTGAATCTTCCAGATCACGGGCCTGTCGCACGGCTGGCTGTTCGCGCGGATCGGCGCCGCGCATAGCGGATTGACGAGACCGGATGACGGGTGTCCCTTGAGCTGCCGCTCGGCCGTCCGGACGCTCCCCGCTCCGGCGGGGCGCCACGTGAACCGTGCGCCCCCGTTGCCGAGCTGTTCGCCGTGGCGGCCCTCGACCCGGCCGGACAGAACCGGGAGAGGGGGCACGCCGTTGCGCGCCGCGTACTCCAAGACCAGGCCGACGACGTCCGCCACCGTGACCGGCACGCGGTGGCCGTGCGAGAGGTGATCGGCCACCTGTTTGAAGACGGCCGCCACCGGGGCCGGGACATGGGTCGTGATCGGTACGCCCGCGGGAGGCGACACCTCGGCCTCGCGCTGCTCGACGTCCGCCGCCTCCTCGCCCGCGGTTTCCTCCTCGGCCTCCGCGGGTGCCGGCGCCGCCTCGACGGCGGCGGCCCGCTGCTCGGGCACCACCACCCCGTTCGAGTTTTCCGCGGAAAATTCCGGGCCCGCCGACGAGGAGCCACCGGCCGAGGCGGGCGCCTCCGGGTGCTCCGTCGGCTCGGCAGGCCGCGGAACCGGCGTCGGGGAAGGCTCCGGGGCCGGGACGGGTGCGGGCGCTGCACGCTCCTCGCGGGCCCTGCGCCGGGCGGCCTTCCGCTCCTTGCTCGCCTCGCCGTCGGCGCGTAGGAGCTCGGCGAGGGCCTGGCGCTGCTCGCCGAGGTCCATGTCGCTGATGCCCTTCACGGCCCCAAGGCGCCGGGCAACGTTGATCGAGAGACCTTCCTCGCCCCGAGCCCTGGCCCGTACCTCCTCCTGTAGCTCGGGGTGGAGCTTCAACAGGTTCTTACGGTGCGAGATCCACGACGGGGACCAGCCCTCAGCCTCCGCGGCCTCCTTGGCGGTCTCGTACTCCGCCACGATCCCCACCACGGCGACGGCTTCCTCGATCGGGTCGAAATCCCGCCTCTTCGTGTTCTCGTCGTACGCCGCCCGCATCACGTCCGCCCGACTCGTCGCGATCGTGTCGTCAGTGACGACGAACAGGTCACCACGCCCGTACTTCTCGGCCGAGCGGCGGCGCCGGTTGCCGTTGATGATCACGACTTTGACCTCGGATTCGAAGCGCTGCCGGTCCGCTGGCCACAGACGCAAGTACGCCGCAACCGTGATGGCGAGGCAGCTTTGGAGCTGCCGCTCCTTGATGCCTTCGAGGTCGGACAGATCGTCGGGGAGGCCGTTGTCCCGAGGGTTGCGGGGGTTGAGGGCGCACTCGGCGAGAGGCATCCAACGGCCCTCGGGTGCCGCCTCCTCCTGGTCCATGCGCTCGGCCAAGTCGACAGTGGGCGCGCGGCCATCAGTCATCAGAAACCCCCGTAACCACGAAGGGGCGAACGGAACGCATCTTCCCGGGCCCTGTGGCCCGTCCGTCTTCCTTGCCTCGTGTCATCAGGCAAGTATCCGTCGATCACCCGTGAGGGTGATCACGAGGGCCGCCCATGGCGGTGTCCGGAAATCCGGACACCAAGCGCCGCAAGGGTTGTCGGCCCCTCCGCCCCGCTTTCGGGCGGCATATCGCCGGGTCCGTCGCCTCCGGACACAGAGCATCGCTACCGTCTACGCCATGACGACACTCACCCCCATTCCGCCACTTGCGGACGATCTAGAGTTCCTCTCGATCGTCAGCCAGTGGGACCCCGAGACGCCCTATCAGCAGTGGATTCCGTCCACCCTGGTTCCGGCGACTTTCCGGCCCGCCACCCCGTCCCGCGTCTTCGTAGTCACCAACAACAAGGGAGGCGTGGGCAAGACCACGACCGCCGTTGAACTCGCCGCGGCCTGGGCCTCGATGGGCCTGCGCGTGCGCCTGATCGACGGTGACCCCCAGAACGCCGCCATCTCGTTTTGGCTCGGCGTCGTCTACCCCGAAGGACTGCCGGTCGCGGAGCGGTACAACCTCCGTCACGTCTTCCTCGGAACCGACAAGGACCCCAACAACCCGAACGCACCCGTCGAAGACGTCTCCCTCGACCAGGCCACCTACCCCACCGCCTTCAAGAACCTGTACGTGGTCCCGTGTGACGACACCTTGACCCGGGTCGAATACGAGCGCTCAGGCGGCACAGACGACGCACTCCGGTACGCCATCGCCGAATCGCAGGAACCCTTCGACGTGACCGTGATCGACGCCTCGCGCACGATGAGCCTCGTCACCCTGGCATGCCTGATCGCCGCCGATGACGCGATCATCCCCATCAAGCCCGGAGTCCTCGACGCGCAAGGCTCCGTGAGCATTAACAAGGTCATCGCCAAGATTCAGCGCCGCCAGAACCCCAAGCTCCGCGTTGCTGCCATCCTCACCACCATGTGGGAGAAGTCCAACCTTGCCCGCGAGGTCGAGGAGTCGGCCGCCGAGGACTACCCCGACGCGATCGTGTCCCCCGTCCGTAAGACGGTGTCCATCGCCGAGGCGCCGGCAACCCACAGCCCGACCCGGATTCACGCCCCCCGCGCTACCGCCGTCGCCGACTACGGGCAGATTGCCCGCCTCCTGCTCCACCCGGTGAGCGCCGCATGAGCCCTTCCAAGCGCCGACGGCTCGGTATCACCACCAAGGAACGAGACGCGGCCCCCGACGAGGAAACCGCGACGAGCGAGACGCCCGCCGCGGACAGCGCCGAAGCCTCCGCCGACACGCCCGCAGAGACCACCGTTCCCTCCCCCGGCGTGCCCGCCGTGCGCGAGGACCAGGAGGACGACCTCCTCAGCAACCTTGGCGGCGGGCGCCCCGCCGTCGTCGACCCGCTCGAACCTCAACTCATCGACCGGACCAAGCTCCCCAGCGCACCCGAGGAGAGGCTCGCGGTATACGAGGCCGCCATCGAGACCGCGCAGGGCACCCTGGCCCACACCGTCACGAAGGCCAAGTTCCGCGCAGAGATCGAGATCGGGTTCGTCCTCGACGCCATCCGTGAAGAAGAGTTGCACCTCGCCAAGTACGGCAGCATCGAGAACTACGGCGAACAGCGGTGGGGATACAAGCGGTCGACGCTGTACGAGCTGATGGACACCGCCGCAATCCGGCTCGCCGCGGCTTCCGGCAGGGTGGTGTCCGGAAATCCGGACACCAAGCGCCGCAAGGCATTGGCGCCCCCGGCACCCCGCCCCGCCCTCGAATCAGCCCCCGCCGGCACCGAGGCCGACGGCACCGAGCAACAGGCGGGCGAGGCCCCGGAGACGCCCCCTGTCCCTGCTCTCGTCAAGGCCGAGCTGTCCAAGTCTGTGGCGCTCGAACTCGTCCCCACGTGGCGAGAAGAGGGCGAGGAGGCCGCCCTCGCCAAGCTCGCCGAGGCTCAGCAGAAGGCGCAGCAGAACGGGCGCAAACTGACGGCCGGGCTCGTGCGTGAAGTCGTCAAGGACTCGGGCTCAGCCCGCAAGAGCGAGGTCAAAGACAAGGGCAAGCAAGGCACAGACAACCTCGCACCCTCCGAGCGGGAGCGGCGTGAGGCCGTGAACAAGACCCTCACTGACGCTGCCGCCGCGGCCGAGAAACTCATCACCGCTCTGGACAAGCTCGACATGGACAGCACGCCGCCGCTTGACCATGCAGCCGCGGAACGGGACGCGAAAGCTATCCGCGCCGCGGGCCGGTGGCTGAACACGAAGGTCAAAGTTCCGGCCGAAGTGGTCGACGCCGAGCTCGTCCACGACTGACGCAACACGGCCGGGCCCCCGCATCCAGCGCGGGGGCCCGGCCGCGTCTGTTCCGACGCTATCGCCCGTAGGCGCTGCGGCGCAGTTCGACGAGCGACGGGTTGGTGAGTCCCTGCGCCGTGGCACACCGCGCGCATGTCGTATCCGGACGATGCCGGCGGCCGGGCACGGTCGTATCCGGGCCGATCACCTGACGGCCCCGCCCGTGATCACGGGGCGGGCAGCGACGGTGACGGAGATCAAGGGGCGGCGCATGCGCTCACGGCGCCCGATCACCGGGAGTCCGGCGCCCTGCCGCGCGGTAGTCCGACGGTACGGGTACGGCGTCGCCGGGTGCTGTCGCGTCCGCCGCAGCACCGGGGGAGTGGGGGAGTCTCCGCAGGTCACACCACGCGACAGGGAGCCACGCGACAACCCGCGCAACCGCTGTCCGCCACAGCCCCGACGCCCGGACCGGACGGCGCCGAGCTCGGCCGCCCGGACCGCCGCCGGCACCCCGAGGCCCGGCTCGATGAGACCCTCGGCCGCCGCCTGGTCCTCGATGGCGTCCTCGGCCGGGGCCACCTCGACCGGCTCCTCGACAGCCGCGAGTTCCTCGGCCGCCTGGTCCTCGACGAGCTCCTCGACCGTACGGCGGGCGGGGTCGTAGATGTCGGCGAGACGCGCGAGCTGTTCACCGATGCCGCGCGACCCGTCGAGGGGCGCGTCGAGCCCCGACCAGACCTCCCCGGCCAGAGACACATACGCCCGGCCGCCGAGTACCGTCACGGCCGCGCCCGCGATCCCCAGCTCGTGTGCCTGCCGACGCAGCGTCTCGCCGCCGACCGTTCCCGGGGCACCCGCCTTGAGGTTGTAGGTCGGCAAGTACCGCGACAATTCGACGAGCCCGTACTTAGCCGACAGGATCAGTACCCGCCCGGAGTCCCGGGTGAGGACGTCGGCCGCCTGCCGCATCGCCCGGTGATAGCTCCCCACGTACAGCTCACCAGCGGGCGCCCCGGCCACCGGCTGACCCTTGCGCGTCCCCTTGGTGTGCGTTTTCTTGCGGCCCCCACACGCCACGATCACGACGCGGGCGGAGCGCTGTTCCTCCGCGTGCTCCAGGTGCCGGGCCAAGCTCCACTTGCACCACTCCGGCCACCCCGGGAGCGGTTTGCCTGCGTTGAGGGCGGTGATGTTCCGCTTCACGTCCTCCGCGTGGTTGACGTGCATCACCGGGTTGATGCGCATCTCACCCAGCGGGGTGCGTACGTCCTCGTGCCACTTGGAGGGGCGCCACCGGACGCACTTTGGGCCGACGGAGACGATTACGCCGCTGTGGCAGTGTCGAGTGCGCGGGCCGGGCCGGAAGGCGGGCAGGTACTCGACATGTATCCCCGGCTTGACGACGCCCGGCCCGGCCGTGATCCCCGGTTTCCCGTCCCACAGCTCGGGTTCGGTGACGGCGGGTGTCTGGTCGACGTCCTCGACGGCCGCCGCCTCGGCGACGTCGACCGGCTCCTCGTCGGCCGGGAGCTCTTCGCCGTCGAGGGCGGCGAACAGGCGGGTGGTGCGGCGCAGTTCGGCGGCGGCGAGCTCGGCGGCCTCGCGGTCGTGCGCCTCGGCGTACGGGTTCGGGGTGCGGTCCGCGGCGGCGAGGATCTCCTCAGCCTCGGCCTCGTCGTGTAGCTCGGCGAGCTTCACCGGTCCCTCGGCCTTGACGAGGTCCCAGGCGACGCGGGCGGCCTGGTCCCACATGGGGGCGGCCGGGTCGACGTAGCGGGGCAGGGCCGAGATGCCGAAGAAGTCGGCCGCCGCCTCGAATGCGGAGGCGCGGAAGCGGGCGGCATACGCACGGTGCCCGCTGGCATCGACGTATTCGAGGGCCTGCTCCCCGGCCGCGCTGCGCGTCCAACGGCCGTAGATCCGGGCCGCCTTGGTCGCGAGGGCCTCGACGCGGGCGAGGTAGCGCGGGGCCGCGGACAGCAGTCGGGCGATGCGCTCGGGGTCACCAGACAGTTCGAGGCGCAGCTCGTCAGCCGTCGGGAGAGGAGCGTCCAGACCGGCCGGGTTGTAGTGCCGGACCCGCCGGGGGTGGTGAGCACTCACCTTGTAGATGACGGCGAGCCGCCAGACGGCAGAGGCGCGAGCCTTCCCCTTCCCGGCCGAGGCGGCGAATTCGAGGGCGGCCTCACCGCGGCCGTGGTGGTCGACGGCGATCCGGGTCCGGGTGACGTACTCCGTGGGCATCGGCGCTCTTCCTGTCTCGGTGGGGTGCTGCCCGCCCACCTTCCCACGGCTGTAAGTCAACTGCAAGTTCAACTGTGAGTTGTGCTGAAACTTGGAGTGGCTGTGACTGGTCATCCGAGTTAGGGAGCTGAGCACAACCGGGCTCCACACGGGGGAAGTTCCGCCGTTCAGCAGCAACACCGCCTCGGGCAAACCACCATGGAAGACAGCCGATCAGGGGAGATGCGATGGCTTACGATCACGACGGCTCAGCCGACCAGGGGTTCCCTCCGGATGACGAGCACGCCATGACCTTGTACGAGCACGCCATCGGCAAACTTCAGGAAGCACGGTCGGCGCTCGGTCTGCTCAACGAGCGAGGGCCGACCGAACATGACGAGCGAGTGCCTGGACTCCCTTCGGCTAACTCGGCAGACCCGCCGGGCGGGGCACGCGTGGAAGCGGCTTTCTACGCGACCAACGCCGCCGTACACCTGCTCTACGAGGCCGTTGGGCAGCGTAAATCGGGCCTCCTGCCTCCCGTTGAACGGGCACAGGCAGACCTTGGCATGGCCCTTGGGTATGTCTCTGTCCTGAAGTTGAGGGAGGTCCACCGCGAAGTGTGGAAGGACCGGCCTCCGTCTGCGGGGGGATGAAAGGCGAGGCCGCTCGGCTCGCCAACTCGGGTACTCAGCCACAGTCGCTCGTGTGAGGGATGGACACCCGCGCCGCCCGGCGAGACGCTCCGCAGAAAGCTTTGAACCACCGGGGCCCGGAAGCGCAGCGCGACCGGGCCCGCGCGTCCACCGTGGCGCACGGCGGCAAACGAGAGGGGCCCCGGCATCAGCCGGGGCCCCTCTTGAGTCGCTCCGCTCGGGCTCACTCGCCCTCGCGGACGGCGTCGCCACCCTTGATGAACCGCGCGGGATTGTCCCCGGCGCCTCCCGTTTCGAGGTACCACGACATCGTCTGTACGCCCTCCTCCTTGCAGTAGCCGGGATTCGGGCCGAGCCGGAAACCCCCCGGCATCGGGGAGCCGTCCGGCTTACGCGGCACCACCGCGCGGGCCGTCGGATGGGCCGAGGCGTAGACGACGCAGTCCGACAGCACTGCGAGCGGCACGGCTCCCGTCGTGACCCATGTCTTCACCATCTTCCGATGCCCGCCGACACGAGCCGCAGCGATCACCGCCGCCCGCATGTCCGGCCGCCACGTCGGCCTTTTCAGCGCCGCCCACGGGGCATTACGGCCGGAGCGCTTGCCCTGCGGCTTCTCGCGCATCTTGCCCACGCCGCCCTTGGCCGTCTGCTTGATCGCAGCAAGGACGGCGACGGCCTCCGGGTCACGCTCCTTGATCGTCGCCATGGCCCGGAGGAACGACTCCTCGTCCATGTCCTCGGTGACGCCCAGGTCGGCGAGCGTGGCCATGTAGGCGTCACGGAGACGGCCGTACCAGAGATCGAAGTAGCCGCCCGGCTCCTGCCGCAGCCACGCCGCGAGGGGCCGCACCTCGACCCCGAGCTCGACCGCGTACGCGAGGGTCTGCGTCGTGTACCAGGCCGGGCCGGTCGGCGCCTGCCCGTTCGGCGTGAACGGCGACGGCATTCCCGCCGGCAGCTCGACCCACTCCTTCGTGACCGGGTGCTTCGTCCGCAGCGCAGCGCCGGACAGGTCGACCAGCCACGTCCCCGGGACCTTTTTGTCGAAGCGCGGGCCGTCGGTGTAGACGGCCTCGCCGAGGCCGACGAGGAGCCGACTCGACGCGGCAAGAAACGCGGTGTTGATGTCGAGCCCCACGACGTACGGCAAGGCGGCCTCGGCCTCGGTCGGCTTGCGGTACCAGGTGAGGGCCTCCTCGAAGATGACGTGTTCCGGGGTGCGCTGGTCCCTCGTCCGCTCGGCGGCGAGGGGATGCTCGTCCGGAGCCTCCGGCGGGGCCGGGTCGACCGGCTTGGAGAGGGAGCCCTCGACCGGTACCCGCCGCATCTTCCCGGTGCCCCGGTCGAACTGCACGCGAGTCGGGGGCCGGAGCGCGGTCATCAGGGCGATACCGCAACCGGCGGTGGAGCCGGTCGGGCTGATGACCCGCTCGGCGTACACGCCGAGGGCGTACGCGAGTGCGCCCGGGTTGGTGGCCACCTCGGCGAGCCCGCCCCATCGCAGATGATCAGAGAAGGCGCCCCACGGGATGACGGCGACGCGCACCTCGACGCGGTCCTTGAACAGGAAGGACCAGGCTCCGAGTCCGGCACGGCTCAGGGTCCACCCGGCCGCGTCCACGGCCTTGACCGCGGGGTGATCCTCGGTCACCCGAAGGTTCCGGCGGTCGTCGAGCTGGAGCGGCAGGCCGAGGGCCCCGGCCGCCGACTCGTCCAGCACCAGGAGCGGGCCGGAGGGCTCGTCGTACTTGGACAGACCCGGGGCGCCCAGGCCGTACGCGAGGGCCCACTCGGCGGCTGTGGCAAGGTCGGTGACGTCCGCCGGCACGTCGGCGGTCTGTCCGTTGGGAAGGTGGGCGCGCAGTTCGCTGCCGACCGCTTCGAGGACGGCCAGGGGCGCGGTGTACGAGACCTCAGTCATGGCGTCCTCTCAGTGGAAGTCGATGTAATCAATGTCGGAGAACGTCACGTCGAGCCCGTCCGCCCGGGTCCCGCCGTCGCGGAAATACTCCATAGCGAGGGCCTCGCCCGCGATCTCCTGCGCCTTCTCCTCGTCGCCGTTGCGCAGGGCCTCGAACAGGTCGTCGAGGAGCTCCTCGGGGACGTCCTCGGTGAGACGCCTCATCCGCGCGTCATCCGTCGACCCCGCCGCAGCGTGGAAACCGAAGCTCGCGCGTGTCTCGATCGTCAGGCCGCGGCTCTTGGCGTCCTTGATCCCCTTCGCGGTGACGCGCGGCTGGTGGTCCTTCGACACCTCACGGCGGAGGGCGTCGAGCGTCTCCGCCTTGCTCTTGCGGATGTCCCGGTCACCCTTGACGATCCGCTGAACCTGTCGCCGCGAGATGCCGAGACGATCGGCCACCCGCTGTGTGTTCCCCTTCTCCCGCCGCATCAGGGCGTTGAACAGACCCTTCGGGGTCTTCGGTAGATCCCGAGTCTGAATCCGGGCCCGCAGTGCATCAACAACCTTGCCCATGGTCCGGCTCCTCTCAGGCGATCTTGTAAACGGTCGAGCTGGGCGGGATCACGGCCTTCTCCGGCGTAAGGCAGATGGCGCCGCCGCACAGCACGTTGCCGGGCAAGCGGGTCTTGAACGGCGTGTCACAGACGGGGCAGTCGAGCCGCCGCTCCGGGAACTCCCCGCGGTGCGACTGCTGCGCCGGGACGACGTACGACACCGGCAACTTCCGCAGCAGCTTGGACAGATAGCCGCCCGGCCGGTACGCCTGCCGGTTCTCCGACGAGTCCAGCGCGCGGAGGAGGGCCTCCTCCGGCCACCCGTTGCGCAGGCACCACGTCACCGACTTGATGCCGTTGTCCCGCTCCTCGGGAGTCGTGCCGACGAACCACCGAACACGGTTGATCACGGCCTCAGCACGTGCCGGCGCCTCGTCCCACGCCGCGCCTTCGAGCCGCGCGGCGGTGAGCCCGGACATCAGGGTGAAACGGTCGGGGCGGCGGCCGGTGACGTACCCGGACGTCCCCGAGGCCCGCATGGTCACCGGGCGGAAGGTGACGAGGTCCGCGGCCACCAGGTGCGGCCGGTGACGCTCGATCGTCCGCAGGCTGACCCCCGCGAGCTTGGCCAACTCCTCTTGGCTGACCTGCCCTTCCCACCCGATACCGGCAAGAGCGATCAGGCACTTTGCGCACGTGGGGTCGGGGGCGATGACGTTACGGGCCCACTCCTGCGCACCCGGCAAGAGCGGCTGACCGATCCCGCCCGTCAGGGGAGTGCGCTGGTCCTCGTCGATACGGCCGTGTTCGTACAGGTGGGCAAGGTGGTACTGAGTCGCCCTCTTCTTCAGGCCGACCACTTTCCCGAGCTCTACCGTTGTGAGCCATGTCTCAGGGTCGGCCAATTGGTGATCTCCGAGAGCCCCGAAAATTCTGATGCAGGGATCGCATTCATCAGGGCTGATAGCCCGGTGTGGTGCCACGATTACATTCGGCCTTTCTGGCCACTGCGGTGTGGGGTCCCCGGGGGGCTGGGTACACTCCGCACTAGACCTAGAGCAGGGTCGGCGCGAGAGCCTCGACGGGCGGGAGCTGGTAACTCCCGGTAGATCCCCGGCGGGGCTTTTGCAATTCAATGGGTAATTCGCAGGGGGATTGGCGCACGGTCTGTGATCACCGGCTAAACCGTGATGACCTCCTGCGAACCGCCGATCATGTCCGCCAACCGGCGAGGCGAGAGCTTGCTCACGGCGTGCGACGGGCCGCAAAGAAGGTCGGGGACCGGGACGCCGTAGTGCGCCGACAGCTTGTCGATGTCCCCCATCGACCACACCGCCTTGCCGTTCTGCTTCCGGCTGACCTGCCCCTGAGTGATGCGCAATCCCCGGGCGAGCTTGGTCTGATTCTCGCCGCACGCCTTCATCAGAGCGGCGACGGTAATCCTGAGCGTGGCCTCGCTCGTGCTGGCCGCGTTCCCCAACTTCCCCATGCTTTGACCTCACCGTTTGTGAGCTGGACTCATAACGACTGCTAGACCGGTCCGCTCGGTTCCGCGCCGATCACCGCACACTCTTGCACGGTTGCAGCACAACTACAAGTCTCGCTTGTAGTGCACCTGCGTTCGTGTCATCCTCGGGGCATGACTACCAAAGACACCGACACCGACGCCAGCACCGAAGAGAGGACGCTCGCGGAGCTGAGGCAGGCGTCCGAGGCGGCCGAGGACGCGGCGAGGAAAGCAAAAGCCGCCCTCCTCGAACGAGCGGTCAAGGACGCCATGGCGTCCACCAAGTACGGCCACCTCAGCGCCGTAGCCCGAGAGGCCGACATCGCCTCTCAGTACCTCCGCGACCTCATCGAGAAGGACCACCCCGGTTGGCTCGACCGGGCCGCCGAGGAGCGCAAGGCCGCGAAGGCGGCGACGCCCAGGGGCAGGAAGACCGCGAGGGCGGCCTAGTGGACAGCGGGCGCGGCCGTGCCGGCGGGGACGGACCGGTATTCGGTGAGCTGGGACGCGGCAAGACGTCGGCCGTCGCCGTCGCGCGAAACCTGTTCGAGGTCAACGGCACCCCGTATACCGAGGTCGAGGACACCGACGAACTCGGCCGGGAACGCGTCTGGTTCATCGTGGGGCGGCCCGATCCGGAGGCCACGCGGTGATTCAGTGGTTCGACACGATCGCCGGGAATCTCGTCTTCCTGGCTGCGGCCGTCCTGTTGCTGAACGGCTTCTACAAGCAGCAGCCCGCGAAGGTCGTGACAGCCTTCATCTGCGCCGGAGTCGGATACGCCGTCGTCTCCGGGAACTTCAACGACTTCGTGTCCCGCGAACTCCTCGGCGAGACGAACACCCCGCCCCCCGCAACTCCCGGCGGTGACGGTGAAGCCGACGGGCTGAGCTTCCCGACTTGGCTCCTCTGGCCCGCGCTCGGGGTCATCGCGTCCGCCGCTGTTGCGGCCTACGCGGCGAGGCTCTTCCAGCGCCGCCGGCACCGGGCCGACCGCCGCGGGGCTATCGAGGCCGATCACAACGAAGTGCGCGACGCGTACGCGGCCTACGTCTGCGACATCCTCGCCGTGCTCGACCGGCCCGCCCTCGACGACGTCCAAGTCACGCAAACCGCGGCCTTCCTGCACGCCATGGACGCCGCCGACCATGCCAGCCGGGGCGACGACCTCGACGCCTACCGCCAGGCCGTGAGCGAACTCAAGACCGCATGGCGTGCGGCCGACGAACACGCCCGTAAAACCGGCACCCGCCACTTGCCGGAGCGCGAGCGGACCGCCATCGGTAGGGCGCGCGCCCTCTTCGAGAAGGCCCTCGACCAGCGCGGCAGCGAACACGAACGCCGCGCCGCCCACGCCAAGGCGCGCGAGCTCCTCGACGGTGTCCTCGTCATCCCTCGGCAGGCCGCCGCTGAACTCGAAGGCCGCCGTCGTCTCGCCCTCACCAAAGCCGACCACCCCGTACCCGAGAGGAGCCCCCGGACGTGACCGCAGCCCCGGCCGAGAGGCCCGACCCGTACCGCACAGACGAACACAGCGGCCCGCGCACCCTCACGCAGCTACGAGCCGCACTGTCCGCGGCCTCACCCGCGGACCGTGAGGAGTTCGAGCAGCAGCTCGGCGAGCTCGAACTCAGCAGCACCGAGGAGTTCGTGACCCTCATTCGCGTGTGGCGGCACCGCCTTGTCATGCGTACGAATCCGGCGATCCTCGCCGCTGTCGCCGCGAGCGCCGACCCCACCGCCCCGCGCTACACGTCCGAGGAGATCCTCGGCGGCCGGGAGGCGGGCCGGTGACCCAAGGCGCGATGTGGTCCGTCGTCTACAGCGAGACCGGCCGCGCCGGGCTCGCCACGGCCACCACCGAGGAGCGGGCCGCCGTCCTCGCGTTCGAGAAGGAACTCGCCCAAGACCCCTACACCCGGGGCGAGTTGTACCCGGACCGCGTCGGCGGCCTCTACACCGCGCTGCTTACCGTCGCGGGCCGCCTCGCCTGGACCAGCGTCCTGTACCGGGTCGACGAGACCCGGCGCGAGGTGCTGATCGTGGCCATCGTGTCCGGCCCCTGATCCGAGGAGAACAAGCCTGTGGGGGAGAGCTCGACCGAGGCCCGCGTCGCGGCGGCCGTCCAGCGCAACGCCCGATGGCGCGCATGGTGGGAGGCCGAGACTGCCATCACGGCCATCATGTCCGACCCGGAAGTCCGGCGCCTGGGGGAGGAGGTCCGGCAGGAGGAGACCCGCCTCGGGCTGGAACTGCGTCCCCGTCTCCAACCCTTGCAAGACCAGTACGACCGCGCGGTACGCGAGGGCAACATCGACGCTCTCACCCGCACCTGTCACGGCAAACATGGCCGGTGGGGGCGCATCTGTGTGTTGGCCGCAGGACATGAGTCGGTCGAACTGCACTGGGGGATCACGGCCGAAGGACAGCCCGTCGCGTGGGTCGGCAGCGCCCCCGACGACGACTGACACACGGCAACTCTGGGCCCGTGCCGGCGTAGACGGCGCGGGCCCCACTCATTCCCTGAAAGTCGTCAGGAGCTCCTGACGGTTGCGATATCGTCAGGCATTCCTGACGATATTGCGCCGTGATCGAGTCGAGGAGCGCCTCATGGGCTGGCTGTACGCGGAAGGCGACAACGCAAGCGAAGACGACAACCACGAGGGGCACGTCGTGGCCGTCCTGTCGGACGGAGAAGACGGGGCCAAAGACGTGTGGGAGGACAACGAGGAGAGCGAAAAGCGGGGCCTGAGCTGGGCATGGTCATTCAAGTACGACGGCAAGGAGGGGCGACGGAAGGCTCAGGGCCTGCGGGTTGTCTGCTACTGCGGGTGGAAGGGGGCCCGTCGCCCGGCAGACTTCACCGATCCCGACTCGTGCGACACGCAGCTCAGGCAAGAGTGGGAACGCCACTGCGAGATCAGCATGTCCCGCGAGCCGACGCGACGCCTTCGGCGGCTCCTTGACGATCTTGCCGAAGTGTTCGACCAGTTGAACGGCCGAGACCTCCCGGAGCGCGAGCCTGCCCGCCCTCTTCTCGCCGCCCACGCGTCGGCCACATTGCAGCGGGACATCGAGTCGTGGCAGAGGGACGCCGTACGTGTGGCCCGAGCGGGGGGCTTCTCCTGGGAGGAGATCGCCGGTCCGCTCGGGATGAGCAAGCAGAGCGCACACGAGAAGTTCGCCAAGGATGCACCGGGTGATGCGGACTAGCGCCGGCACCGCAGTGGGAGAAAGAACGAGCGCCCGCCCCGGAAGGGGCGGGCGCTCTGCATTCTGGGGTTCGTCAGTTGAGCGGCGCGGCGTACCGCAGCGTCCAGCCGCGGCCGAGGGTATGCCGGGTGACCTCGACGACCCGGCCCTCGGTAGTCCGGCCGACGTGCGTCACGGTGAGGAGGAGCTCGCCCTCCTCGACGCCGAGGGCCTCGGCCTGGTCCGCCGTCGCGGGCCGCTGGTCGACGTCCTCGACGGCCTCGGCGCCCTGGTCGAACCCGGCCTCGCGCATGCGGGAGATGATCCCGCCCGCCCCCGTGTCGACCTGCTCGATACCGGCCGCGGTGGCGACGTCGACCGGAATCCACGTGTCGGCGAGCTGGACCAGGCGCTCACCGTCGAACATGCGGCGGGCGCGGACGACGACCGGCCCCTCGGTGCCGAGGAGCTCGGCGACGTCGGCCGGGGCCTCCGTGCGGCTCACGGTCACCTCAGCCCGCGGCGTTCCCCCGCCGCGGCGGGTCTCGCTCTCGAACGCGCCGTGTGCGCCGTTGGCCTCGCGCAGATCGGTGCGGTACCGGCTCCGGGCATCGCGGGTGATGCTGCCGTTCGAGCCGATCGTGTTCTGTGCCATGTTCGGTGGAGTCCCTTCCGTGTGGGTGTGATCAGTGAGTGGGGCCGAGTGGCCAGGAGTACGACAGGCGCCACAGGTGCGAGGGCAGTACGTGAATCGTGACCTCGACCGCGCGGCCGTCCTCGGTGCGCCCGATGTGGGCGATCTCGAAAACGCGCTGATCCTCCGCCATGTCGAGGGCCTCGACCTCCTCGGGCGTCGGCCTGCGTACCTCGATGTCTTCCGTGATGTGGGCCTGCGCGTGGCCGAGCTCGGCAAGCCGAGACTTCGACCCGCCCGGCCCGGTGTCGATCTCTTCGAGCCTCGTCCCCCCGGCGATCTCTAGCGGGAGGTACGACGTCGCGAGCTGTACCGGGACGTCGTCGGCGAGCATCCGCCGCACCCGGGCCAGGGTCGACACGCTGTTCACGTCGACCCCGAGGACGTCCGCCACCCATGCCGGCGGCTGCACGTGGTGCGTGGCGGTGACGGACGACGGGGTCATGCCGAGGCCGCGGATCTCGGCCTCGAACGCGCCCCGCGCCTGCCCTTCCTCCCGCCGTGCCCGGACGTAGCGCGACGTCGAATCGCGAACGATCTTCTTGACGATCCGGTGCACGAAACTGCCCCGGCGGCCCTTGGTGATCAGTCCCTCGGAGAAGAGCAGGCGCAAAGCCTGTGCGGCAGTCCCCCGATTGGTGCCGATCTGGTCGGCGAGCTCCTCCTCGGTGGGGAGCTTGGAGCCAGGGGGATAGGTCCCCCCGTTGATGCGTGCGCGCACCTCGTCGGCGACTGCGCGAAACGTCGCTCGGCGCGGCTCTCCGTCTGTCATGCATCCCACCCTATCTGCAACCCATCCGGTCGGGTTCGGCTTGCGACACAGCATGAATGGAATCCAAGACTATTGCAATGGATTCCATTCGATGATTCACTCATGGCGTGCCGATCAACGGCACCGAGCGAAGGCCCTAGGGCCAGAGCTTGCATGGTCCGCCGTGCCTGAAAAGGCACGGCCCCGGGGCGTCTAGTCCACGCACACCGGGGCCGTTCGGCGGACTCCTCAAACCCGAAGAGGAGTGATTCCGCGTGAGCACCACCATGCCCGAAACCTCGGTCGTCCGGCGAATCGCCGCGTCGGCCCGCGGCCTCGACGCCGAGGCCCGCCTCGACCTCTCCGCCGTGATCGGCCTCGACGTCGACCTCGTCCTCGGTTACGAGTACGAGATCCCCGAGGGCCTGAGCGACGAGGACCACCGCGCGGCCCTGTTCGCCGCGTTCACCGACGAGATGACCCGTACCGGCGCCCTGGTCGACATGATCGAAGCCGGGTACATCGACCTGCCCCGCTCGTACGGCCGCCTCCTCGTCCTCGCGGACGAGCTGACGCAGGCTGACGACGCCGACGGGTTCGAGGCCGACACCGATGAGGAGCTCGTCGGGGGGTGGGCCGCGTGATCATCAACCGCCGCACCACCGCCCGCGCCCTGCGCACCGTTCTGGACCTGGCCGACCGGCTCCACCGCGGCGCCCTCCTGGTCCTGGTCCTGGTCCTCGTTGGCCTCGCCTACGCCGCCGCCCCCTTCCTGGTCGCCCTGTTCACGGCGATCGTGACCGCGGTCAAGGCCGCGGTGTTCCTCGCAGGGGCCGCCACCCTGGCCCGTCTCGCCGTGAAGGCGGCGGCGGAGTTCCGCCGCCCGGCGTCCCCGGCCGCCCCGACCACCACCCCCACCGCATGAGCACCCCGTCCACCGCCGCGCGGACCGTCGCCCCCGACACGCTCCGCAGCCGCCGGACCGCCACTGAGAAGGCCGCGAAGTGCGCCGTTCTCCGCGCCACGCAGGCCACCCGCCGAACCGCCCGGACCGTGCTCGACTCCTACGCCGACCCGGAGTCCGCCCGATGACCGCCGTCCGCCGCAGGCCGCGCCGCGCCCTCGCCGGACTCGCGGCCGCGATTCACCACCTGATCGTGTCGCGGACCGTCCTTACCGGCCTCGTCATCGGCTCACTCCTCGCGCTCGCCGCCGGTCACCGGACGCTGTTCGCCCTGGCCCTGGCCGCCGCCGCGCTCGTCGTCATCGTCGCCGTGCGAGCCGAGTCCCGCCCCCGATACGCCGCCTGCCCCCTGTGCGCCCGCCCGCGCCGCGGCACCCGTAAGGAGCACACCAAGTGAGCGACCTCGCCAACTTCTACGAGGAGAAGCGGAAGACAACCGCCGCCGAGCGCGAGCAGGACCGGCACGACCGGGCCGACCAGCGCGAGCAGGACCGACAGGACCGGCTGACCGAGCGCGAGCAGAACCGCAAGGACAAGGCCGAGGACCGCGAGGAGGAGCGCCGCCTCCGCCAGGAGAAGGAGCGCAAGGCCAAGGCCCACCGCGCCGAGCGCCGGGCGCGCCGCGCCGAACTCGTCGCCAAGGCCCGCGGCGCAGGAGACACGGGCGGCGCGCTCGTCGCGATGTTCTGCTCGATCCTCCCGGCCCTCTACTTCCAGCTTCGGGCGCTGGACACCGCGAACCTCCCCGTCATCATCAGCCTGTGCCTGGCCGTGATGCTGGAGTCCGGCGCGTGGGTCGCGACCGTCGCAGGCGAGCGCGCCAAGCGGGAGGGCCGTCCGACCCTGCGCTTCCGCATCGTCATGTGGGCCTGCGCCTCCTTCGCTGCGCTGATCAACTACTCGCACGCGCCCGGCCCGGAGTGGCTCGGTTGGGTGCTCGCCGCCACCTCCTACGGCGGGGTGTTCTTCTGGGAGGTCCGCGGCTGGGGCCGTCACGGCAAGGCGACGCGCACCAAGGCGCAGCGCCGGGAGACCCGCCTCCGTAACAAGCACGACCGGCGCCGGCGCCGTCGCTTCAAGGACGTGTACGAGCGGTACGAGGACATCGTCGCCGCGTACCCGTTCGGCACCGTCGACCGAGAGAAGGCGTGGGCGCTCGCGTGGCGCGACCGCCACGGGGCCGCGCTGAGTATCACCGCGGACGTCCTCGCCCGCCGGGTCGAGGCTGACGTCGAACTTGCCGAGGCCGCCGGCATGTCCGCCGAGGCAATCGCCGTCGAGCGTCTGATCGACGACATTCTCGGCGGCGACGGAGGCCCCGAGGGACCGCTCGCGAAGCCTGCCGGCCGCGGCCCGAGCGGGGGCCCGAGCAAGGGCGGCCGATCCCTCCGAACCCTTGGGCGAAAAGGGAAGGCGCCGGTTCGGCGTACCTCCGGCCGCACCGCTCCCAAGACCCCGAACAGGCCCCTCGATTCGGCTGACCTCGACAAGGTCCGCGCCCTCGCCGACGCCCTCGGCGGCGCACACAACCTGTCCGTCGCGAGCGTCGGCAAGGCGATTCACGGCGGCTCGACCGACTACCTGAAGCGGCTTCGCGACCACGTCCAGCACGAGAACAAGGAGAAGGGGACCACTCGATGAGCACCGCCAAGGGACACCAGCCGCCGCGCATGCTGATCGTCGCCGTGCCCGCCGGGACGTACGTGATGATCCGCATCGTCCCCGAGAACGGGTGGGGGCCCGCCGCCATCGTCGGCGCCCTTCTCGCGATGTTCATCCTCTGGGGGCCGAAGGCGATCAACGCCGCCTCGAAGGCCCTCGCCGTTCGCAACGCCACGAAGCAGAAGAAGGCCGCCGAGAAGGAGAAGGAGGCGGCCAAGTGACGCACACGACGGCCCCCCTGAACGTCTTCCGGATCATCGCCGCGGAACAGGCCGACTTCGCAGACGCCGAAGCGGAGAACCGGCACCCGCAGCTCGCCCGCACACACGCCGAACTCGGCCTCGTCTACCTGGAGTTCGAGAACGCCGACTCGGACAACCCCCGCGTGACCAAGGCATGGTGCGCGGCCGAGTCCGCCCGCATGGAGCTGATGGAAGGGACCGCGACCGGCGCCTCGGTCGACGTCGTCCGCGCCCGTCTCCACCTCGCCCTTGCCCAGCTCGACCAGGCCGCCGGCACCACCGACTGACCCGCCTCACCCCAGCACCACGCCCGGCCGACCTCCCCCGGCGGCCGGGCCCCCGCACCGGAAGGAACACCCCGCAATGACCACCAGCATCGAGCGCGACGAGATCGAGGCGGGCATCGTCGACCACGCGCCCCGGTTCGACGACGAGAAGCGCGACCAGCTCGCCGAGGACGCCCGCGACGCCGTCCACGCCACCCCGGCCGGTGTCGCCGACCAGTTCACCGGAAGCGTCAGCCTCGACAAGACTCCCGAGGACGGCGGCGCCGTCGTCGAGTACCTCGACGAGGAGCCGGTCGACGAGGACGAGCGCGCGGCATGGGGCCTGCGGCCGATCATCCCCGAGTCCCTCACCGACCCGGGCGTATGGCGGCAGCGCCGCGCCGTCCTCGCCAACCGCGCCGCCTTCCACACCGTCCGCAGCCCCGTCTACCTGTGGCGGGCCGTGTCCCTCGTCGGGATCGGCGCCCGCGTCGGTGTCCGGGACGCCTGGTCGTACCTGTTCGCAACCGAGTTCGGCGAGATCGCCGACAAGGTCCGCCGCGTCAAGGCCGACCCCCACCACATCGCCGACCTGCGCGCCGACCGGCGCAAGGAGGCCCGGGAGCGGCGGCGCGAGGCCGTCACCGTCTACGCCATGACGGGGTTCACCACCTACACGGCCGCGCTCCTCGCCCTCGGGCAGACCTGGGGCATGATCCTGGCCGCCCCCGCCCTGATCCCCGTCTTCGGTGTCCTGTACTTCCTCGGCCGCCGCGAGATGATCCGCCGTTCCCCCGACCTCCCGTTCGCCGTCCTCGACAACGCCGCCGAGATGGCCACCGACGGGCCGGTCACGGACGAGCGGATCACGCGGGCCCTGCGGGACATCAAGCTCATGTCGGCCGAGCAGGAGATCAAGCCCTCGGGTCTGGCCACCCGCGACGAACTCGGCAACACCACGGTCGAGTTCAAGACCCCGGCGGGCCTGGTCTGCAAGGCGATCAAGAACAAGGCCGAACAGTTCGCGGGCGCCCTCGGCCTGCCGGTCGAGCGGCTCGACATCGAGCAGGGGGAGACCCCGAACGACGTCATCCTCTGGGTGGCCGCCACCGTCCCGTTCTCCGGCGAGGCCCCGATCTCGCCCCTGGTCACGGCCAAGCAGTGGGACATCTGGAACGGCGTTCCCTTCGGCGGCAACCGCAAGGGTGTGCGGAAGGTTCTCCAAGTCCTGTGGTCCTCGCTGCTGTTCGGCGGTGCCCAGGGCTACGGCAAGACGTCGGCAATGCGCCTGCCGGCCGCGGCCGGGGCCCTCGATCCTCACTGCCGCATGCTGCTTGCCGACTTCAAGGGCGGCGCGGACTGGGAGGAGCTCGAAGAGATCGCCCACCGCGTGATCATCGGCGCCGACCCCGCGAGCGTCGAGGAGTTCATCGAGCTCATCGACGAACTCATTGAGGAAATGGACGACCGTTTCGCCAAGATCCGGCGCATGCCCAAGGCACAGCGGCCGGACATGCGGCTCACGCCCGAAATGGCCGAGACCCACGACATGCCCGTGTTGATGCTGCTCATTGACGAGATTCAGGAGGCTTTCGGCGTCGTCCTGGCCCGTAAGGACGGACTGAAGGAATTCGCGGCTCTCGTCGAGAAGCTCGCCCGGCTGATCCGTCGCGGCCGGGCCTGCGGCCTGATCATCATTGCCGCCGCGCAGCGCCCGAGCGCCCGCAGCGTCCCGACCGACTTCCGCGACGTCATCCTCAAGCGCTACTCGGTGCACACCGTGGACGACACGTCGTCCGACATGATCCTCGGCGACGGGCAGGCCAAGCGCGGCCACACCGCGGCCGGGCTCGGTCAGATCGGCGTCGGCATCCTCGCCGAGGAATCCGGCTCCGAGAAGATCATGACGGACTGGATCAGCCCGCAGCACTTCACGGACATCTGCGCCCGTGGCCGCGCCCTGCGCATCGCCGCCGGCACCCTCACCGGATACGCCGCGTCGGGTCTGCTGTCCGTCGTCGGCATCCTCGCCGAGATCCGCGCCGCGTTCGACCGGGCCGGGGTCGACGAGCTCGGTAGCGCGGACATCGCCCGCCTCCTGCACGACCAGGACCCGGCCGCCGACTGGGGGCAGCGCGAGGGCGAGAGCGACCGCGCTTGGTCCTCGCGGGTCGGCGCCCGTCTCGGCCGCGAGATCGAGGAGGCCCTCGACGGCTCCGGCCGGACGCTCGACCGGGTCAAGGTCACGACCCTTGCGGGCACCGAGGGCCGCGGATTCCGCCGCGAAGACCTGAACCTCGTACTTGGCGCATAACGGGATGAAAGGACGTGTCCGGGGAGGTGTCCTCACTGCAAAACCGCAGGTGAGGACGTGTCCCGGACGTGTCCGCCCCGTAGCGGGGGTGTCCGTGAACGACACCCCCGCCCCCCGCCCGACACCCCCCGTGACACCCCCCAGACCTGCACAAATGATGGCGAACCGCACCCCCCGGACACCGTCCCGACACCCCAGAACCCACGCACGCGAACCACGCCGAGGAGCGCTGACGATCATGGAAAGCACCACCCACAGCTACGCCGAGGCCGCCCTCGTCCACCACCCCGAGCCGATGTCCGGCCACCCGGCCGCATACCGCCCGATCGTGATCAAGACGACCGCCGAGGCGGTATCTGCCCCGATAGCGGACGTGGTCGAGGTCCGCACCCTCGACGGCCGCACGATCTACCAGTACGCCGCCGTTCCGGCCGCCGAGCCCGCGAACCCCGCCCCGGCCTCGAACGCCGTCCCGGCGTGGGCCAAGACGACCGCCCTCCTCCTGGTGAGCGCCTCCGCCTCCCTCGTCATGGCCGCGTACGCCGCAAAGGTGTTCGCCGAGGCCGCTACCGCGCTCGTCGCCGCGCTGCTGCTGCTCGCGAAGGTCGCCGTCGTCCTGGCCTTCGTCTTCGCCCTGGCCGTCGCCGTCGTCGCTAAGCGCCGACGGGGCGGCGGCCAGACCGCGACCGCCACCGCGACCGCCACGGCCGGGCTCTTCGGCCGGGCAAAGGCCGTCGCTACCGCCACGATCAACAACGGATAGGAGAACCGCCCGATGGCACAGACGCTCAAGATCCGGAAACTCCACATCGACGGCACGGCGGTGAAATGCCCCGACGGGGAAGGCGTCCCCCGCGAGGTGACACTCATCCCCTCCGGCGCCGCCGTGAACGCCACATGCGGGCAGCGCCACAAGGCCCCCCGCGGCGAGCGGCAGATCGGCCGCCGCCCGCAGTGCTTCTTTCAGGTCGACGGCCTCGCCGCATCGCAGCTCGCCACGATTGCCCAGGTCGACGCGGGCCGCCCGTTCCGGATTCGTCTCGCGGGTGACAAGAAGATCGAGGGCGTCCTCGTCTCGGTCGGGCAGGGCGGCGGTTCCGTCGCTGCCCAAGCCTCCGCCGCCGCGAACGCCAAGGGCGGCGGTTCGACCAAGGCCGGGCCTGCCATGCCGGCGGGACGGTCCACGGGCGGCGCCATGGCTGCCGCGTTCGGCGCTGTCGCCGCGGTGGCCGGTGCCGTCGGCCAGACCGCCGCCGCGGCCGGACAGGTCGCCACCGCCGGGGCCTCCGCCGTCGGTTCGGTCGCCGACCTCGGCCGCGAGGGCGTCGGCGCGGTGCGCGACGGCATCCGCGAGGCCGGGGCCTACGGCGAGCGCCGCCACGAACGCAAGATGGCCGCCCCCGCAGGCGGGGGCGACGAGGACTGATCCGCCGTACGACGGGCGCCCCCGAGGAGCCGCTCAAATCGGCTCCCGACGGGGGCGCCCGTCGCGTTCCGGCCTCTCCTCGACCCGCAGGGCAACTTTCAGTCAAGCTGTCAGTTCAACTTGTAGTTGTGCTGAAACTCGTGTCATGGTGGACCCGCAACACCGAACCGAAGGAGAGACCGCTTTGAAGCCCACCGACGCGCAGGCCGCCTACGTGACCGAACTCGCCGCGCAGCTCCTCACCGCCGAGACCGAGATCGCCGCCGAGCACGGCGAGCACATGCGCCCCGGGCGGTTCGTCACCCGGACCGACCCCGAGACCGGGAAGACCGCCGTCGGCTTCGTGCAGTCGGTCTACCGCCGGGAGGACGGCACGGCCGCCGCCGACGTCGAGCTCGTCGGCGCCCCGTCCGGCTCCGTCCCGGCCGCCGAGCTCGGCCCGACCTCCTGACCGCACGCACCGTCGGGGCCTCGCACAGAGGCCCCGGCCCCTGCCGAAGGGAACCATCCCCGTGACCGCGAACGCCCCCGAGCGTGCCGCCGCCCACCCCGCAGACGAGGGGCTCAACCAGGCCCGAACCGACGTGATCAGCGAGATTGTCCGCACGGACACCAAGGCCGCCGCCCTGCTGACCGCGTTCGGCCTGCCCCTCGCCGTCCTGGTGGCCACCCTCCCCGGCCGCCACCTCAACCAGGCCGCGGCCGTCCTGGTCGGCCTCGGCGCCGTCGGCCTGGTGGCCGCAATCCTCGTCGTCCTCCTCGCCGTCCGACCCGCGCGCACCAAGCGCCCCCGCGGCTCCTACCTGTATTGGGCTACCTGCACCGCCGAGGACGTCGTCGCGGACGTCGCGGTCGACCGGCGCCCCGAGAGGATCGTCACCCTGTCGAGGCTCGCCGTCCGCAAGTACGCCGCGCTGCGTCTCGCAATCGACATCACGGGCGTGGCAATCGTCCTCCTGGTCCTCGCCCTCCTCGCCGGGCTGACCTGACCTCCCGCAGTACCCGCCGTGCGACGCGTCGAGTCGTCGCGGTCCGGCATGTCCCGCACGTGCCGGCGCCGGGTCAACTCGGGCCATCCCACAGCACCGCCCACGACCCCAACACCCCGGAGGAACACCGCACATGAAGCCCACCCCCGAAACCGAGATCACCGGTACCGCCACGCGCTTCAACCTCGAAGGCGACTCCAAGGGCGCCGTCCTCGTCGTCTACACCGAGGACGACAACGGCAAGATCGGCCGCTCGTGGATCAGGTTCGACGAAGCCGCTACCCGTGCCCTGAAGTCCCGCGCGGCGACGCTGCCCGACTTCCCCGCCGAGGAGACCGCGCCCGCCGAGGACGTCCTCGCCTCCCTGCCGTCCGGGTTCACCTTCGGCGGCAGCGCGCCCGTGATCGGCGGGGGTGTCGTCCTCGGCGACGTCCACGGCGTGAGCGGTGGTGTGGTGTACGGCGATGTCCACCTCGGCGGACGCCCGTCCGGTCAGTAGCTCCAGCCACAGCGCACCCCGGCCGGGGCCACCAGGCCCCGGCACCGACCGGACCGAGAGGACCAACCCGACATGAAGTCCGCCGCCTCCGGCGTCGAACGCCTCGCCCTGTTCGCCGCACTTCTGAGCACCTTCGAGGCGCTCCACCCCCTCTGTGACCACTGGGCCCAAGGGTCCGAGACGGCCCGGTGTAAGCGCCTGTACGGCTCCCACCATGTCTACCGGGACGGCGTGGCCGTCGGGGACGAGGAGCACGACCGCAGCGACGAGCCGACCATGACGGCGAACGCGCGAGGCCGCCGCGCCGTCGCGGTTCACGTCGCCTCTTATACGGGCATCCAGACGGGCGCGGCTGCCGCCCTCACCCGAGCGTTCGGCCGCCGTGTCCCCGTGTCCGCCCTGCTTGCGGGCGCTGCGATCAACGGCCTGACGCACGTAGTCATTGACCGAGGAGCCGCGTTCCTCTGGCTCGCCGACAAGACCCGCAAGCGCGGATACGTCGACCACTGCCAGGCCGTACGGATGAAGGACGACGGCACCCTTACGAAGGAGATCAACGGGCCCGGCACGGCATGGATGGAACTCGACGCCGCTCTACACCTGGCGATCGGAGCCGGAGCCGCCGCGGTGATGACCTGGCTCAGCACCCGGGACTGACCCCGTGCCGCGCCTCACCCCGAAGCGGCTCGCCTTCCTCCTGGCCGCGGCCGAGCACCCCAAGGGCAGCATCCTGCCCCGCGTCGAACTGCCCTCGGGCGGGACAGCGTGGCTGACGCCCGCGGACGAGACCGCCCTCGAAGAGCTCGGCCTCGCCGACTCCCTCGACGACTGCGGCCACATCCAAGGCACCCCCGACCCCGACGGCGAGCACCGGACACACCCGCACGTCTTCCGTATCACCGACCAGGGCCGAGCCGCCGCACGCGCCGGCACCACGCCCACGAAGGGAAAGACACCGTGACCGACTCGAACTCCAGCCGCGCCGCCCTGCGCCGCGTCGTCGCACTCCAGAACCGGGGGGATGCTCTCCTTCTGGCGACGACGACCCGCGCGAGGTACGACCAGCTCCAGCACGATCACGGGACGGCCACCGAGTTCAACGACACCGAATCAGAAGCCAGCACAAAGGCCGCCCTCGCGGAGTTCGAGGAGGAGCCGCCCCACGTGACCGGGGAGGAGCTCCTCGGCTACTACCGCGAGAAGCGGGCCGTTCTGCGCGAGCTCACCGACGAGTTCGGGGCCGAGGAATTCGGCGAGGAGCTCGGCAAGGCAGAGTTGCAGTACAGCGAGGCTTTCCGCGCGGCACCGGCCGACGTCACCTATGAGTCGTTCGGCTACCTTCACGGCCCGGTACCCGAGGCCGACCTCGTATTCGACATGCGGCCCTTCAAAGACCCGCACCTCGACCCGAGCCTTCGGGACCTCACCGCGACTCACGAACTCGTCATGCGCGCCGTGTTCAACACCCCCGGCGTCCGCGAGCTCGGTCTCGCCATCCGCGCCGCCGTGGACGCCTACCGCTCGAACCCGCTCGCCGGTCCGGTCCGCGTCGCCGTCGGTTGTGCGGGAGGCCGTCACCGCTCGGCCGCAATGGTCCGGTGGCTCGTGATGCAGCACCACGAGGAAAGGGACGAGGTCAAGATCGTGAGCGAAGACCGCGACATCGAAAAGCCCGTCGTCGAGCGGTAGAAGACGCCTGCCTCAATTCCCAGACCGAGCCCCCCGCCCCGCTCATCATGGGGGCGGGGGGCTCCGCGGTTCGGCGCGTACGCCGAACTCGTTACACCCCACGCGAGCCCAGACTCGCCGACAGGAGGACACTCACTTGCCCGCCGCCATTCCAGCCCTGCCGGATCTCCAGCGCTACACCCGATGGGACCAGGTACCGGACACGCTCGCCACAAAGACCCAACTCGCCGAGATGGACCCGCCGCTTAAGCCCGGTGGTGAACCGGTCGCCCAAGTCCTCTACCACGGCAACAGTTACGCGCCCTTGTATGTGAGGGCCGACGCCGTCCCCAAGCGCAAGGCCACCCCGGCGCAGCGGGCCGCCCTCGACCGCGCCCGCGAGCTGCAACACATCTGCCGACGCTGCGACACCCGCGAGGAGGAGCCGCTCGGCCGCGGCCGACACTGCGACCCCTGCCGCCTCGCCGTACGCCTGTGGACCGAGCACGACACCGCGCAGCGCGCCGCCCGCGAGCTCATCGCGAACCCCTCGGCCGTGCTGGTCGTCGTGGCCGCCGAAGCCGACCACGACGCCCCGCCGGCATCGGTGGCCGTTGTCCGGCTCCACGACCGGCACGTGTTGTACGCGGCCCCGGCCGGGACCGCGGGCAGCGCCGAGCGCGCCGCCGTCCTCGACCAGCTCGACGCACTGACGACCGGCGCGGCCGTCGTACGGGAGAGCGACCGCGCCCCGGTCAACCGGTACCCCACCCGGCTCTTGGACCCGGCCGACCAGCCGCCGCACTTCACCGCCGTACCCGAGGAGCTCCTCCGCGTGCACCCGTGGGCCGCAGTGGGAACCGTCTACGTCTCCAACCTGTGGCGCGCCTGGTACGCGTGGACCAGCCACCCCACCTCGGGCCACCCCGATATGCCGTGGGACGGCACCCTCCCGTGGTCCCGGTCGACCGCAGCCGACGACGACGGCCGCGGCCTGGTCGAGCTCCTCCACCGGATCGCCGACGGCACCGAGCCGGTGTGGGATCAAGCGGCCTGGGTGGTCGACGGCCACGGAACGCCGTCCGCCGACCGTGACTGACCCGCGCGTCCGGACGTTCGAGCGCCCGCCCTGCATGGGGCGGGCGCTCCGCCGTGACATGGCACCCTTACCGCTGACGATCCCAGAGGGGGACCAGTAGATGACGCAGGACACCGACCGCGGCCAAGATCGACGGATAGCGGGCGGACTCCTCGGCGGCGCCACGGTGTGCGTGGTGCTCGCCGCCGGCACCGGCAGCACCGCGCCCGTGTGGTTCGCGGCCGGGATGCTTGGCGGCGCCCTCATGGCGTACCGGCGCACCGTCCCCCCGCGGCCGTACGCCCATTGGATCGCCTGGGCAACCGGGGCGGTCCTCGCCCTCCTCCTGGCCTGGGCGCTGCCGGTCTCCCGATTCGCTCTGCTGCCTTGGGCTGTGTTCGAGGGCGCCGTCGCCCTGGTCCTGGCGCTCCTTTGGTACCGCCGCCGCAACGGGCGCGGCGACTGGGTTGTGTGGATCGTCGAGGAGCGGCTCCTCCTCCGCCGTGAGTGGTCATTGCGGGACGCCATCCGGTGGGCCGAGCTGTACGGCAAGCGGTGCGAGATCAGCCCGCTTGACGAGTTCCCCGAGCTCGCCGACGAGACCCCGCTCTATCCGGACCGGGAGCGGCCACTCCGCGAAGTCCGCCCCGCGGTCGAGCAGGACTAGCCGCTCCCGACCGCAGCGCCAAGCGGAGCCGATCTAGGCTTGCGGCGGAACAGGGAGGCTCTGACATGACCACACGGGGGGACGGGCGCACCGTACGGGACGCCTGGACAGCACTTCGATTCGCATTGCTCCGCACCGCCTTGTGTGTGCTGGCCGTGATCGTCGGGAGCGGCGGCATGGTCGCGCTACGCGGCTGGCACTCCGCACCGTCGTACGCCTCGGTCCTCGCCGCCCTCCTCGTCGTCCTCACCCTCGGCGGCCTTCTGTGCGGCCTGTTCTTCGGCGGTTGGGCCGTAGCGATCCTCGTAACGGCCCTTCTGCAAGGGGGCCTTGGGCTCGCCGGTGTCCGACTCGGTAAGAGCGCCGACCGGTCTGAGACGGACGACGGCCGAGGCGGCGGAGACTGACCCGCCCGCACAGACAAAGGCGCCCGACTCCCTGACCGTCGATAGGGAGCCGGGCGCCGGCATGTGGTGGGGCGGGCTACCTGGGGGGCGCGCTCGCTGCGAGCTGCTGCTCGCGCTCTCGGGCGAGGGCCTCGCGCGTCAGGCGGACCGCGTCGAACCCCATCCGTATTCGCTCGGCGCGCTTCCACAGCTTCGCCCGCCGCTCGTCGGTCACCATCACTTCCACGCCCCCGGCTCGACTGTGACGTACACCCAATACGCGTGCCGGAACTGCTGATGTCCGGTGTCCCGCGTGTGCCTCGCCATCCATTCGGTGACCTCGGCGACGCCCTCGACCATGCCGGACGTCTGGCCGCACGCGTCATCGTCCCCCGTGATGCACACCGCCTGAAACTCGGGGTAGGCCAACTCGTCTGCGTTGACGCCGGGTTGAGTGGTGACGTCGAATTCCCGGAGCCGATACGTGCGGGCCGTCGAACTCACGGCTTGCTCCTCGGCTGGTCGCCGTGGTGGGTGTGGCCGCCGCACTCGCCGGTCAGCGGGTCGCGCGTGCTGACGGTCATGGTGAGCGTGTACTCCCACATGTCCTCGACCGGCCCGGGTGTGCGGGCGAGCGAGAGGCCGTGGGGCTCAAGAGTGGGGGCGCGCCGAGCGGCATCGGCCGCCGCTTGGAGCGCGTCGGCCGGAGTCGCGCCCGTGCACACCAGGGCGGTAAGGGCGGACACCGAGACGTCGCTCGTCTCCTCGTCGCCGAGCCCGCTCACGACGTCTCGGGCCACGTCGAGGGTGCGAACGAGATCCGTAGCGAACAGGGGCGGCCTGCCGCCGATTCGGGGCGACTTGACCGCGGACTCGGTGGAGCCGCGTACGACTGGAAGATGCACGGAACCGCCCCCTTCGGGGTGCGGCGTGCCGTTGGGTACATGCGCCATGACGGGACGGTAAGGGCAGTCGGACCCGAGGATGGCACGCAATGTGCGTGCCTTGTCGGTCTACTCCATATGTCCCCAGCTCATAAAAGATGAGCCGAGCGAATGGCGGGGCTGATGGGGCCGGGAACGATGGCGGGCCCCCGGTGCTCAAATCACCGGAGGCCCGCCCCCAGGATACGGCGTCCTCTCCCGGGCGCCGACCGTTCTGCAGGACGGCCGCCACCGCTGGAAAAGGGGCCGCCCCCGGAGCCAAGGCGCGGAGGCTCCGGGGGCGGTGAGGGGACCTCGGACAGCCACGGGGGGAGCTGTCCGAGGGGTTCAGCAGCGCGCAGGCACGCCGAGTCTGTCGGCCATGAGGAGTGCCTCGCGCAACGCGGTGGCGTCAACGTAGCGCACTTCCCAGGAAGTTGGACGGCTGATCCATGCGGCATGCGTCGTTCCGGCCCCCATGTTGGGGACCATGACCCACCCTCCGCGCGAGAGCGGGCGGACGCCTTGGACGTCCTCGAACTGATCGGCCGCGGTCCCGGCTCGAACCTGCACGATCAGCTCTTGTTTGTAGTAGTCGGCGAACACGGGATGCCCCTCGTCCTGCGGTAGGCCGAGAACATCGAGGGCGGCGAGGCCGCGCTCAAGAGGAGCGATCACGACGGCATCCCACTGAATGCCGCAGGGCGCGAACCTCATTGCAGAGCTCTCGGCCAAGCGCAGCTCGACGGCGGTCGCGTCGTTTGGGGAGACGAACGCGGCCCACTTACAAGCGGTTTCCTTGGACTCGGCCATATCTGGACGGTAGAGGGCGTACAACGGACTGTAGGCACGCAAAGTGCGTGCATCATGATTCCGGCCCGGAGCAATGTCCATGGACGCGCAGGAGTTCGGGCGTCGTGTCGCCTACTGGCGAGAGCGCCGCCGCATGACGCAAGAAGTCTTCGGCCGCCTGATGGGACAGTCCCGCAGATGGGCCCAAGACGTCGAGCGAGGCGAACGGCAGCGCGACCCCAATCTCTCCGTGGTCGAGCGCGCGGCCCGCGTACTGCAAGTCGACGTCGGGGTGTTCCTCTCCACCGCTCCGGCGGTCAAATGCCTGGACTCGTTCGAGCTCAACGTGATTCGCCGGACCCTGCAACGGCACGACGTGATCACGGGAGCGGTGGACGACGACGGCACCGACCCGCTCCCCGTCACGGTCCTACACGGCCGCCTCGACCATGCCAGATCCGCCTTTCAAGCGGGGCATTTCGCGTCTCTCGGGCGGCTCGTCCCCGAGCTCCTCGTCGACACCAACCGCGCCGCCGCCCGCCACCAGCACGAGGACCAGCTCGAAGCCTTCCGGCTCCTCTCCTTCACCCTCGAACTCATCGAGGGCGCGGCGATCAAGTACGGCGATACCGACCTCGCGCTCGTCTCCGGACACCGCGCCGTGGCCGCCGCCGAGCGGTCCGAGGACCCCGTCAACATGGCATCGGCCGCGCGTCACCTCGCCGACGCCATGACCATGCACGGCCAACCCCACGCCGCCGCCGAGTTCGCCATCAGCGCCGCCGCCCGCCTCGGACCCCACTTGCGCACCCGCGGCGAGGACGGCACCTCAGTGTTGGGCATGCTGTACCTCAAAGCCGCCATGGCGCAGGCCACGGCCGCCGCACTCGACGACACCCGGGCCGCCGCGGCGGCCCGCGCGGTCCCCGACCTCCTCGACCAGGCCGACCAGCACGCCGACGAGCTCGGGTTCGACGGCAACAGCCTGTGGACCGCATTCGGGCCCACCAACGCGAAGTTGTACCGCGTCGCCGCACACGTCCAGCTCAGCGCAGGCGCGGACGCCGTCGCAGTCGCCCACGCCATCCCCAACCCGAGCCGCGCCGCGCTGCCCAAAGAGCGCCGCGCCCACCTCCTTACCGATCTCGCCCACGGGCTCACGCAGGCGGGACGCCGTGTCGAGGCGGTCGACGCCCTCCTCGACGCCGAGCGGGAGGCAGAGGAAGAGGTCCGGTGTCGGCCCCGGACCCGGCAACTCGTCGACGACTTACGACTCTTGGGGGCCGGTTCGGCTGAGGGCCGCTTGCGGGCGCTCGCCGCACGCTGTGGACTGCCCACGTGAAAACTCTGTACGTGATCGCCTGCGCCGCCCCGCCCGCCCGACGCCTCACCATCCCCATTCGCGCCGCGCAAAAATCGGGCTGGGACGTCTGCCTCATCCTCACCCCGGACGCCCACCGATGGATGACGGAGGACCCCGGGGGCAACCTCGACGAACTCCGCGAGCTGACAGGCCACCCCGTCCGGCACTCCTACAAGCTCCCCTCGGAGCCTGATGTCCTGCCCGCCCCGGATGCGCTCCTCGTCGCCCCGCTCACCTCGAACTCGCTCAACAAGTGGGCCGCCGGCATCAGTGACACGCTCGCCCTCGGCCTGATCACCGAGGGCATCGGCAAGGGGCTGCACATCGTTGCCCTCCCGCACTGGAACGATGCCCAGGACCGGCACCCGGCCGTCCGGCGCAGCGTCGCCGAGCTGCGCGAGGCAGGCGTGACCGTGCTCCTCGACGACGGCCAGAGCGGGCCCGGGTACGCCCCCCACCCGCCCGGCCGCGGCAACCTCGACGCCTACCCGTGGGAGCTCGCCCTCGACGCACTCCCGCCAGCATCCTGACCCACCGCCCCTCGCGTGCCCGGCCCCAGGAGCCGGGCGCGCCCGTACAGCTCCGGCCGTCGTGACGGATGCTGTCCCCTTCGGTGTCCCCGCCGGTCATCTGTGACCGCTGACGCTGCGCGTTGGGGGCGGTATCCGGCTGGACTGGAGTTCTCCGGGCGCAGGCTGTTGCGTCTGCGACAGATGATCTTTCGTGTGCCCTAGAGTCGGGGCAGCCTTCCCGGTGGCGCCTCGCCGCCGGGATTTCGTTGTTCCTGGGCGGAGTTGGATCTTGCGGAAAGCGCGACTGCTGAACTGGACGGCGGGGCCTGGTCCCCGGATTGGTTGGGCGGCGCGCGTCCGGGAAGCGGGGGCGCCCCTCGCGGTCCGCCCGTACCGGCTGCACTTCACCGCACGTGTGCTGTCGTGGACCGGATCGGCGGTCTCGCCGATCGCCCTCGCCTTCGCGGTACTGCACATCGGCGGGGGAGCGGGCGCGCTCGGCCTGGTCCTCGCGGCGAGCGTCGCCCCGCAGATCCTTCTACTCCTGGTGGGCGGAGTCGTCGCCGACCGGCTCCCGCGCCACCGGGTCATGGTGTGGTCCAACATCGTGTGCGCGCTCGCCGAGGCCCTCGCCGCGGCGCTGCTGTGGTCCGGCACGGCCCGGGTGTGGCACCTGGTGCTCATGTCCGGGATCTGCGGCGCGGCCTCGGCGTTCTTCACCCCGGCCGCGGGCGGCATCGTCAAGGAAGTGGTGCCGGCCGAAGCCCGGCACGCGGCGAACGCCCTCCTGAAGATCGCGCAGAACCTCGTCAAGGTCAGCGGCCCGGCCATCGGCGGTCTCCTCGTCGCTGTGTTCGGGTCGGCCTGGGCCATCGGATGGGACGCGCTGACTTTCGCGGCCTCCGCCGTCCTGTTCGCCCGGATTGACCTCAAGCCGGGCGCGGTGAAGGTGAAGGCGGGGTTCCTGGCCGATCTGCGCGACGGCTGGACCGACTTCCGCTCCCGCCGCTGGCTGTGGGTGATGGTCGTACAAGGCGCGCTCGTCGTGCCGGTGTGGCTGGTCGGGTACCAACTCCTCGGCCCGGTCTACGGTGCGCGGTTCCTTGGCGGCGCCGGACTGTGGGGCCTCGTTGTCTCCGGGTTCACGGCCGGGCTGGTGGCCGGGGCCGCCGTCGCGCTGATGTGGCGGCCCCGGCTGGTCGGCCGGGTGGTGTGCGCGGGTACCGGGTCGCTCGCGCTGCCGCTTGCTGCGATGGCCGCCGCCGCCCCGCTGCCGGTGCTCGTCGCCGCGACGGCGGCGGCCGGGACCGGTCTCGCCGTCAGTATGACCGTATGGTCCGGGCTGGTACAGGAACGCATCCCGGCCGACCGGCTGAGCCGGGCACTGTCGTACTCGACGCTCGGGCAGCTCGTTCCCGTACCGTTCGGCTACCTCCTCGCGGGCCCGGTTTCCCGCGCCGTCGGAGTCCGCGCGACCCTCGCGGGCGGCGCCCTGGTGATCGTGCTTGCCGCGGTGGTGCCGCTGCTGATCCGTCAGGTTCGGGCCTTGGCCCTGGCCGGGCAGTCCGCACACGAGCCGGTCCCGACGGAGACCGCCGGAGTGTCCGCACGGGCGCCGAGGTAGAACGCGCGGGCGACCTCGACCGCCCCGCCGAAGTCACGGAATCCGCGGTCGCGAGCCGCAGCGTCCAGCACCGGCCGCCCCGCGCACGCCGGGAGGTTCCACCGGGCGGCGAGGTGCCCGCCGATGCGGTCGGCGGACAGGCGGGCGATCGTGTGGCGGTGGTCGGCCGCCTCGACGGCCGCATTCACGGCGTACGCCGCGGCGACGTCCTCCGCCGTCGGCAACGCGTCGTCGACCAGCTCCCCGGCCTCGGCCCGGCTCGACGGCCACACCGACCACGCGCCATCCAGCCGGGCCGAGCGGACCACGATCCGGAGCAGCGCCTCACCCGGCGGAAGCGCCCGCAGCTCGACCGGAGCGAGCCAGTATCCGAGCTGTTGCCGGGACAGGGCGCTCACGTCGACCCCCTCGGCCGCCGTGGCACGCAGCGCGGCGGCCTCGACCCCGTCCGGGCCGATGTCCTCTCCGGCCACAGCTGACAGAACCCGGGTTCGCCACCGGGCGGGGAATTCGGCGTCGTAGAGCTGTTGGTGTTGGAGCACCGCGAGGAACGGCACACCACCGGGGCCGGGGCGGTGTGCCGCCGTCCAGTACCGCACGAACGACGTCCGCCACGGCTCCCGCTCCCACTCCCGCGCCGCGCCCTCGGGCTCCGGCGGGCCGCCCGCGCCGACCAGGACGAGGGCGCGCTCCGCGTCCTCCCGCTTCACGTCGTACGGATTGCGCCGACGCCACCCGTCGACCGCGGCGAACGCGGCGCCCGCTCCCTCCTCGCGGGCCCGGTGGGCGAGCGCGGCCCATGTGCGGCGGGTGTAGGGCAGTGCGCGGGCGAGCGCTTCGAGCGTGCCGGCGTCGGTCTCGCTGATCTGCCCGGCCGCCGCACACCGGAGGAGCGCGGCCCGGATGTTCACCAGGGCCTCGGACACCGGCTGTCCCTCGGGAGTGTGCAGTACGGAGACGTCGTCGTCGGCGTCCAGCACCCCGGCCGCCAGGTCCTCGAAGACGCGCCCGACGCCGGTCATTCCGTACGGCGCGAGCTCGGCGGCCCGCAGCGCGCCCATGCTCGCCGCGCCGACCACCCGAACCCCCTCGGCCAGCAACAACAAGATCTCTTTGTGCCGCACGGGCGCGCGCTGGTGCCACACCCCGTCAATGATCACGACCGTGTCGCCGGGTGCGGTGTCGAGCCGTAACAGGTCCCCGTGCGCGAGCGGCGGATGCCACACCGCGCCGGGCAGGAGCTCGCCGACACGGGCGGCCGGCAGGGTCGGGCCGGAGAAGACATGGACGGTGCTCACGCTGCGGCCTCCTGACTCGGGCGGGCGCTGGTGCGCTCCTGCCGCGGGCGGGGGATGACGTGCCGGGAGTCGTACCGCAGGTGCGGCGCAACGACCTTGACGACCGAGAACACTCCGCCGGTCTCGTACGGGCCGTGCGTCAGGTCGACGACCAGCGGGGCCGCGCCGGTCACGCTCGCGACGCGGGCGGCCAGGTGCGCGACCTCGCGCTCGTGGGTGTCGAACCCTGCGGCGTACCGGGAAGCGATCGGCCCCCAGTCGGCGCCCGGCTCGGCCGCGCCGCCGGGGCCCTGGTGCCCACCGTTCCGGTAGGTGGCCGGGTGGACGTCCTCACGGCTCCCGGTGATCGCCGTCAGCCGGGACTGTGCGGCCTCGGTGACCGCCCGGGACAGGGCGATGCGCGGGTCAAGGTGCGCCCCTGACCCGGAGACCAGGAGCGCGGCCTGGTCCTCGCGCCACAGATAGGCGCTCATCACCGGCACGCCGAAGCGGCTCGGCAGGTGCCACAACTCCAGCCATGCGCCCGCCTGTTGGGTGCGCTCGATCAGGTTCGCGCAGTGCGGATCGCTCACGCTGCCCGGGTCGATGCGCTGCGGGCGGCCCTCGGGGGCGGGGCTGGTCAGGTTGCTGACCGCGTCCCGCTCGATCACCTCGTACAGCGCGTGCGCGACCGCCTCGGCCGTCGTGTTGCCGGAGGCGAGGCCGTTGGTCGACGCGCTCGGCAGGTGCAGCCGCCACCGGCCGTGAGTCTCCCGGCCGAGCCGCACGCACGCGGCCGGCACCGGCACGGTGGTGCCGTCGACCGCCGAGCGGGCGGTGATCCAGTCCAGCACCGTACGAGGGGTCAGTAAAGAGCCGGGGTGCGTCTCCAACGCGGCCACCGGATACGGCAGGCGCAGGGCTTCGGCCGGGGCCCGCTCGACCACCGAGGGCACGGCGCGCTCACCGTGCCACGCCTCGACGGCCTCCAGCGCGCCGGACACCCGGGCGGCGTCCAATGTCGCCCCCTTGCCCTGCGCGACGCTCAGCGTCCGGGCCAGGGGCCGCACGGCCATCGTGACGGGGATACCGAGGTCATCGAGCCCGGTCACGTCGGCAACGCGGGTGATGCCGTAGACCGCGAGCAGCGGCCGGAGCGCGGCCCACGTCTCGCCGGGATGGCGGGTGCGGTGGGCGCCGTCGAAGAACACTTTTCGCATGGACGACTCTCCTCTCGGGGACGGCGAGGCCCGGCCGCCGGACGCGGGGAGGCGTCCGGGCGGCCGGGCCGATCAGCTACCGACTACCGGTCCGCCGGTCAGGCGGCCGGCACCACGTAGGTGTGGACGTCGGGGAACGCCGAGTCGGGGACGGCCGGGTCACCGCCGCTGTTCTGCGGCATGGCGCCCTCGGCGTGCAGTTCGCCGATGAAGTCGGCCGGGTCCGCCGGAACGGCGGCGGTCACGGACTGGGACACGGGCATGGGTTCCTCCTCGGAACTCGTAGCGGTTGCTGCTACACCGACAGATCGGTGAAGCAGACGGTGACCAGCACCTCGCGCGATTGGCCATCGAGCGGGGTACGCCAGTGGGGAATCCGGGACCCGTCGAATCCGGTCAGGGCCCGGTACTGCACGGGAAACGCGTCGCCGTTCGGGTACGGCGTATCGGCGAGCCGCTCGACAACCTCCTCGGTCGTCAGCCATCGCAGGTTCGGCAGCCACCCCATGGACCCGAGGCCGGGCGTCAGGGCGGCGCTGAACGTGATCTCGCACTTCCCGTCGTCGCGGTGAACGTGCATGTAGTCGCCGGGCTTGTAGAACTTGTATCCGAAGCGGATCGCCGTCATCTTCGCGGCGCCGGTCGCCTCGGCCGCCACGTCCGCGAGCGCCTTGGACTGCGCGAGGGCCCGCAGCGCCGCCGCGCCGGGGTGGACAGTGCAGCGCTGCGGACTCGTGATCGACCCGTCCCGCATCGCCAGGAGGCCCGGCCGCTGGTTGTGCCGGACGGCCGCGACCGGCTCCAGCCGCTCGGCCTCCTCGGCGAGCTCCTCCCAGAGGCCCGCCTCGATCGCGTCGGCCGGCACGTCCGCCCGGCCCTGGGCGAGCCATGTCCGCCGCAGGGTTCCGGCCTCCATCACAGGTCCATGAACGACATGGTGACGAGGAGACCCGCCTCCGCCGGCAGCGGAGGCCGCCAGTGCGCGAAGTGGTACCCGGCGAAGGCCCTCACGCTGCCGTCGTTGTAGGGGTGGGGCAGCGTCGTGAACTGCGGCCCCTCCGGGAACATGCCGAACTCGGCGACGACGTCCGCGAGTTGGCGGCCGTCCGGGTGGCGCAGATGCGGCGCCCACCCCATCGGCGGGAGGTCCGGCGTCAGGGCGATACCGACCGTGACCGTGCTCTTCGACGAGTCCGTGTGGAGCCCCTGAAAGTCGCCCTGCCGGTAGAGGACGACGGCCCCGCCCCGGGGGATCAGGCGCGGGATGCCGGTCGCCTCCCGTAGCGCCATCAGTAGCGGCTTGTCGTACGCGAGCTGTTCGAGCACCGGGCCCGGCGGGATGAAACCGCAGTGAACCGGCGTCGCGAACGAACCGTCACGGTGGGCGGCGGTGTGGTCGTGCACATGCGGCGTGACCAGGTCGAGGCGTTCGAGCGCCTCCTCCTCCAAGGCTTTGAAGCGGTCCGGCGGTAGCACGTCGGGCAGTACGACCGTGCCCGTGTCCTCCCAAGCGGTGCGGGCCGGGAGCCGTTCCGCGAGCGCGCTCGTGTCCATGATCCCTCCGGGGTCTCGGCGGTTTGGTGTCCGCCGCCCGGCGCCACGGTTCCCGGCCCCCGAGCGGCTGACACAGAGTCAACTCCCGGTAGCGGAACGCCTCTAGGGCCGGAGAGAGGGCTAGGGTTGAAACCCTTGAATTTCCGGGGGAGGGACGTCATGCCCGACCGCACACGGAACATCGCTCTCTTCTGCCTCATCCGTGAAACCGGTTGGACGAACGCGAAGTTCGCCCGACAGGTCAACGCCGTGGGAACCGAGATGCGCCTCGGTCTCCGGTACGACACAACGGCCGTATCGCACTGGCTGAAGGGCACCGTCCCCCGGCCCCCCACACAGGCGGCGATCCTCGAATGTCTGTCCCGGCGGCTGGGGAGGACTATCACCAGCTCGACCGCCGGATTCGGACCCGACGCCCCCACGCCCGACCAGGCCGACCCCGTGGCCGCCCTTATCGACCTGTGGAGTGCAGATATGGACCCCTCCCGCCGGGCGGTGCTCGGTGCCGTCGGCCTCTACTCGGTCACCCTCGCCGTTCCCGGGTGGCCGGACGTCGTCGACCGCGCACGGCGAGCCCAGACCACCCCCGGGACACGGATCGGCCCCAACGAGGTAGCCACCGTGACCGCCATGTCCGCCCGCCTCGCAGACCTCGACGACGAGTTCGGCGGGAGCCACGTCCGGCCGCTCGCCTCCGCGTTCCTCGGGAACACCGTCGCCCGGTACCTCAAGTGCGACGCTTCCGAGGAGACCCGCAAGGCCATGTGTTCGGCCGCCGCAGATCTCGCCTACCTCACCGGCTGGATGGCGATGGACGCCAACGCGCACGGCCTTGCACAGCGGTACTACATGCAGGCCCTACGACTGGCCGGAGAAGGCGCCGACCACCTCACCTACTGCACCGCACTTCGTGGCATGAGCGTGCAAGCCGTCGGCCTCGGCCACGGACGGACCGCACTCAAGTACGCCGACGCTGCGGCAGCGGCGGCCCCGGCCGCCGGGCCCCGCCTGCGGGCTTTCCTCGTCGGGCAGCAGGCGCACGCCTCGGCGGCCGTCGGTGCCAGGGACGACGCGAAACGGCAACTCCGGGAGGCCGAGGCCGCCCTCGAAAAGGCCACATCGAGGTCAGGGACCGTCGGCGGATACCACCCGGCCGCCCTGCACTACCACACCAGTCACGTCCTGTACGAGCTCGGCGACCTCGGCGGCTCGATCGCCGAAATGGAGGAGTCCAACCGGTGCCGGCCGCAGACCGAACGCCGGGCGAGGGCCCGCTCGACGGCCCTCCTCGCCGAGCGACAGTTCGAGTACGGCCACCTCGAAGCGGCCTGCGCGACGTGGAGCGGCTTCCTCGACGACTATCCGCACGTCAGCTCTGCACGCTGTGACGATCATTTCGCCACCCTCCGGCGCTCGGTCCGCAAGCACCCCACGAACAAGATCGCCCACGCGCTCAGCGAGCGGGCAAGGCTCCTCGCCCCCGCCGCGCAGAGGACGTGACCGGCCCGCCCTATTCAGCCCGCGGGAGTCCGCCCTCGACGCTCCCGGCGGCACCCCGAACCGCTGCCCGCCCGCGCCCGACTCCCCAGGAGTCGGGCGCCCGTTGTTGCTGGGGGAGAAACCCGGCCGCGGTCTGTCGTAGCCGTGCGCGAGGATCAAGGGGCACCCCTCGGCGGCGTGCGGACAGAAAGGGGGAACAGTGGAAGCCCTTCCGGACCTCCCGGACCTTGTGGACGGTCTCCCGGGCGGCGGATTCAGCCTCGGCGGCCTCGCCCTCGGCGCCCTGGTCGTGGTCGCGGTCCTGGCCAACCAGGGCACGCCCGCGGACCGTAAGGAGTTCAACCGCAGCATTGAACGGTTCTTCGGCTCACTGGCCGCGGGCATCGGCCGGTACGTCGGCGGGCGCGAGCTCGTCGCCGTACCGCGCAGCGAGGCCACGTGGTGGCATGCCGGCGCCCCGCTGCCCGACGACCAGGCCACCGAGACGCCCGTCGACCAGCTCGGCAAAGACGACCGCCTCAACAGCTTCGGTGTCTCCCTCGACAAGCCCGACCGGCCCCGCAGTGCCGCCCGCGCCGTACTCGCCCCCGTCCGGGCCCTGTTCGGCGCCGTGGCGGGTTTGTGGCGCGTCCTGCACCTCTGGCACCGATGGCCGTACGCCGCGCGCGCAGCGGTCCGCCTGGCGCCCCTGCCGATCGCGTGGGGCCTTTGGCGCTACCCCGACGAGACCCAACTCGCCCTTATCGCAGTCGCCGTGACGGCGTATCTGGCAGCGTTCACCGGACCCTCGGGGCTCGGGTTGTGGCGCGTACAACCGGTGTGGACAGATAGACAAATCTACGGCCCCGGCGTGTGGGCGGCCGTCCGGCAAGTCCTCCGAATGGAGGACAGGGAACGCCGGTCGAGATGGCTCTCGATCCCTGACGACATGACCGCCGACGGCGCCGAAATCGTCCTCCGCCTCCCCGTGAGTTGGGTGGGCGGACCCGAAGGTGTTTCCGCAATTGAGCGGGTTATCGAGCAGCGCGTACCCGGTGAATGGGTGCCGGAGTGGAACCGGACCGGCAAAGAGCATTACGTCCGGTGGACACCCAAGCCCAAGCCCGTGCCTAAGCCCGTTCTCCCCGATTACGTCCCGTGGAAGTCGACGGGTGACCCCCGCCGTGTGTTCATCGGCCTTGCTATCGACGGTGACAGAATCGTTGATGTAGAAGTGCACACGAAAACCGCCACACCGCATTGGGGTGTGGCTGGTGCAACCGGCTCCGGTAAGTCGACCGTCCTCTATATTCCGGTCGTCCACGGGCGGCAACACGGCGAGCTTATCGACATCCTCGACACCAAGAGGAACTCTCTCGCCGAGGCGGAAGGGTTCTCGGGCGTACGGATTCATAAGACGGTGCGCGAATGCGTCGCAGCATTCGCCGAGTTCCTCACTTCCATGATGGCCGCCGAGGCAGCCACGGAAAGGGGAGCCGATCCGGCCCTTCGCACCCAACTCATCCCGCGCACCCTTGTTGTTGACGAGCTCCCCACATTGATCAAGCTCGCATATACGTGGTGGCGTTACGGCCTCAAGGGAAAGGGAACCCCTCCCTTCCTCGACTGGCTCTCTATCACCCTTCTGCAAGGACGCTCCTCCGATCACCGTGTCGTGGTCGGTTCACAGCAATTCGCCAACACGTTTTTCGGTGGCACGATGGAGCGCGCGCAGATCGGAACAAAAATGACAGTCGGGCAGCAGGACCGCATTTCGTGGGGTGTTGCTTTCGGGCAGAGCACGCCCGTTATCCCGTACGACACCAGCATTCCGGGACGCGGCGCCTACACGGATCAGAGGAAAGACCCCGATGCCGATCACGTTTACGTTCGCGAGATTCAACCCTCGTACATCACGCCGCAGGTTCGGGAACTTCTTTCTCAATGCGCACCCGCCCCGGAGTGGTTCGATGCGGGGCAACTGGCGCCGTGGATCACGCCCGAGATTCTCGACGAGGTGAACGCCACCGCGGCCACGGGCGCGTTCCTGCCCGGCGGCAAGTACGGCCCGGCCAGCCTGCCCGCTGTCGTGCTCACGGGAGCACTGGGGATCACGGGGAGTACGCCCAGCTCACAGCGCACGACAGCGGCCCTCGCGACAGCCGACGCGACAGGCGGCACGACAGGCGCCGGCGCCGGGCTGGAGCTCGCCAAGGCCGAGGACCAGGAGGAGGAGCTCCCCGAGACGTACAGCCTCGCCGACGCGTTCCAACTCGGCATTCTCCCGTGGAAGGCATCGACCACTCGAACCTATTTCAAGCGCGGCGAAGCGCGCGGAATCAAGGCGCCCGAGGGCGTGAGCGACGGCCAGACCTCCTATTACAGCGAGGAGGAACTCAAGTCGTGGCATGCGGAATGGGTGGCATGGCAGGAGAAGAACAACACCACCCCTCGCAAGAATGCAGGGGACAAGGAAGACGAGGGGGCGCCGAGTGCCTGAAAAGGCCGCAGGGCAAGAGATCGCACGCGACTATCTGACGCGAGGAGGGAACGACCTCGAAAGCGAGAGTCGGGCGTTCCTCTCCATTGATCTGGTTCACGGACGTATTCGCGCGTACTCCGGCGACGAGTACGCCGAGACCGCGCCCGCTCTCGTCGGCTCGGGCTGGCACATGAGATGGCCTATCCCGCCTATCGACAACGACCGGGCAAACCAACTCCTGAACGATGTTGCCGATTCAGCGGCAAACCTCTTCGGGAAGTCGGCCGTACGCGAGGAACCTCTCGGCGTCATTCTGTACGGAGGCGCCGGAACATCCGTCGACATCATCAACCGGCGATGCGCCGATCTCTGGCAAGAGCATTACGAGGGGCTGAAGTAGGAACGTCTGGAAAGACAGCGGCGGGGGTACAGATCACGAACCCGTACCCCCGCCGCCGTTGTTGCTCGCATCCCTCACCGGTAACCCCCGGATTATTTCCGGCGCGACGTCGTACCGCTCACTCAGGATAGGAACCCATCTTTCCGGTACATCCTGGCGTCCAGTCTCGACGTCGCAATACGTCGAAGCACACACTTTCAATAGGCGCGCGACGTCCCTTTGCAGCAGACCCGCCGACGTGCGCAGACAACGAAGAATCGACGAATGGCCGGACTCGATAAGGTACCCAACCGGAACCCCGAAAACACGGGCAAGGCGTTGCAGCCGGTTCGGTCGAGGGGGACGGCCGGTCGTCTCCCAAGTGGAAACGGCACTGCGAGAACAACCCACCTGTACGGCCAATTCACCTTGTGTCCAGCCGCGTGAAAGTCGCAGCTTTCGCAGACGTCCCCGGCGTATGCGCACCCCTCTGTGTCCCCCGTTCGTTGTCGGCTCGGGGCGGCACTCTAGCGGCCCTTGATCACCGCCGCTGGGCACGTGTCACAGGTTGGGCACAGCGTGCGCGGCTTGGTTACGAACTTCTTTGACGCTTTGATCACTCCCGGCATAGGGTCGATCACCCGTGCGGGGAAAGTTGGTTGAATCTGGGGGAGGTTGCGCGGTGCCGTCGTTTGGAAGGGTCCTGCGGAAGATTGCGGGTCTGCCGGAACCAGCGAAGACCGGCGATCCCGCGAAGGCGGGTGTCCCTCAGCAGAGCGAACCGGCCACCGGGCCCGCGAACCCGTGGGAGTCCGCAGGCAACCGACTGCGCCAACAACAGGCAGGCGCGACCGTGACCGCTCCGCCCTCACCCCCTCCCGTGCGCGCTGCGAAGCCGGTCACGCCCTGGGTGCCACAAGAGGAGAAGTCCGGCGCCGCGTTCGTCCGACGCTTCGGCCGCGGTCTGCTGTGGTTCGTCGTCGTGCTCGCGGCCATCACCGGAGTGCGGCAATGGTTCTTCCCTGCGAAGACGACGGCGCCCACCCCCAAGACGACCACGACCCAAGCCGCGGCCTACCCGGACGAGGAAGCGCAAGCCGTGGCCGCCCGGTTCGCCCGCGCGTACCTCACGTTCGACGAGGACCAGCCGGACGAGCGGGCGCAGCTCCTCGCCTCCGTCCTGCCGGCGGACTCCGACACCACCATGGGGTGGGACGGCCACGGCAACCAGGACGTGCTAGCCGTCCAGCCGGGGACCGTGACCCACGGCAAACAGGAACAGGCCCGCGTACGGGTCGACGTGCTGATCCGTCCCGAGACGGTCACCACCACCAAGGGGAAGAAGACCACCACCGAGGAGGCCGCCCGATGGGTCGGCCTCGACGTGCCCGTTGTCGAGACCTCCGGCCGGGTCATCGTCACCGGGACCCCCGGCCTCGTCGGCATCCCGGCGCGCGGCCCCAAGGCCCCCGACCTGTCGACCGCGCACGCCGACACGGAGTTGAGCACACAGACGCAAAGCGTCGTTGAGAAGTTCTTCGGGGCCTACGCCTCAGGCGACACGGACACCGTCACCGCCCCCGGCGCAAGCGTCCCGGCCCTGCCCGCCGGCATCACGTACAAGGATCTGTCGTCCTGGTCGGTCGACGACGGCAGCGGCAGCGACCGCACGGGGACCGCGGTCGTCTCCTGGACCCTCGGCGGAGCCACCGTCGAGCAGACCTACCGCGTCACCCTCACGCGCGTGTCGTCCAGCGACGCCGCGCGGTGGCAAGTCGCCGACGTCCACGGGGGCTCGCTGTGACCGTATGTCCCCAGCTCATAAAACATGAGCCGCCGTCATGCGCCCAGGTCAGCGCACCACTTCACCAAGGGGGAACCGAACCCGTGTTGCCATACCTCCGCCGCGCGGCCCCGGCCGCGCTGTCCGCAGTCAAAGCGCGACTCGCCCTGTGGGCCACGACCGCCACCAGTCCGCACGCCTACCGGGCCGACGCCACAACCGGCGTCGTCCTCGCCGCAGGGCTCACCACCGGCGGCGAGTTGAAGGACTGGGTTCTCCTCGTCGCCGGGAACATCCTGACGGCGATCATCGCCGTCCGCGGCGTGGGCCACTTCATGAAAAAGGAATGGGGCGAGATGGTCACCATGGGCGTGGCGGCCGTCTTCGTCGGCGCGTACGTCTGGGCCCCCGACACCGTCCAAGACGTCTTGACGGGCATCTGGGGGAAGGTCTCGGGGTCCGCCTGATGCGAGTGGGCAACACGTACACCCAACATTTCGCGCTGGAGACGAAGCAACACGAGATTCTCGGTATCGACCTGGGGGAAGGGGCGCCGCGCCGCCCGCTCGTGATGGGCCTGGTCCTCAATGGCGTGTGGTGGGCGGTCATGCTGTTGGTCTTCGGCGCCCCGAGCAAGCCCTCGTTTACGGCCTACTTCCTGCCGCCGCTGATCGTCACCGTCTACGGCGCGCAGCGAGCATCCATCGACCGGCGATGGAAGATCACTCAATGGGCGATCGGCATCCGCTATCTCGTCCTCGGCCACCGGCCGATCGTCAGCGGCGGCCGACGCGCCGCCACCCGAAGCGAGTGGATGAACCGCCGTGCCCGGTGGGGGACCCGCCTCGAATTCCTCGTCGACTCGCCCCTCGGCGGGCCCATCGAGCGGTGGCTCGGTGACGAGGAGTCCATCCCACAGGGTGCCGGCGCGCCGATCCGGCTCGCCGCCCGTCCCCGCCTGTTCGGGCCCGATGCCGTGGTCAAGGCGTACGGACGCAAGGCAATGAAACAAAGGGGGAAGTCGTGAAGGTGCTTCGCAGGCTCGGGAGTTTCGTCGGCGTGGGGAGCGACCGCTCGGCCGCCGCCCCCCAGTACGTCGCCCTGAGTGATGGACTCGTGGTCACCGACGACCACACCGAGGCGTGGTTCGTCCTCGCCTCGTCCAACACCGACTTGATGAGCGAGACTGCCCGCGACGCCGAGCTCGACCAGGCCGATTCAGCGCTCGCGCGGATTCTGGTCGGCTACGAGTGCCACTTGCGGGTTCTGTGGTCCCCGCTGCACGCCGAGGACTACGCGGCCGAGGCTGAAGAGCTCTTCAACTCGGGGGCCTGGGACGAGTGGGCAAGCCTGCGCATCCGCCGTCTCGAACAGATCAGCCTGCCGACCCGTCACCTTCTGCTCGGTGTCCGTCTGACCGACCGGGCCGGGCAGGCTGCCAAGCTCAGCCGCAAGGGCATTCAGGAAGGGCTCGGCCTCTCCTCGAACGTCACCTCGCGCGAGCTCGCCCGCCTCGATGCGCAGATGCGCCGCCTTCACCGCCGCCTTGAGTCCTCCCCGTGGAAGGCGCAGCCCGCGAGCGTGGAAATGCTCGCGTGGATGATCTCCCGCGAGCAGCACCGCGCCGCGCCGCTCCCGGCCGCGAATGCCGGAGTCATCAGCGGCGCCAAGGTGGCCGCCCTGACCCGTGGCAGGCTCCTGCCGTATCCGGACCACCTTCGGGTGGTCGACGCCCACGGCGATGTGGCGGCCTGGGTGTCGGTGCTCGCCATGCCCGGCTTCCCCGAGCACCTCGAATCCCCCGGCAACGGCGAGTGGTTGAGAGTCCTCTCCGAAATCAACTATGTGCCAGACATAGACGACGAGGAGGAGCTCGACGAAGCGGCCGACCTCATCCTTCCCGTCAGTCCCGAGGCGAGCGTGAGATTCCGCGTGCAGCCCAAGCGGGAGGCACGGAAGAAGGTCGACGATGTGAGGCGCTCGGCCAAGGAACAGCGACACAGCGCCGCGAATGCCAGCGCCGAAGACCCCGGCGAGGACATCGAGGAGACCGAGGGCGCCATGTCCCGGCTCAAGCGGGATCTGACCCGCGAGGACATCACGCTTGTAGAAGATCACCCGCGGCTGATCGTCACGTCCGAGACCTCCCTCGACGACCTCCGGGCCCGGGTCGACGCCGTGGTCACCCACTTCGGTGGGATGGGGATCGAGGTCGTTGTCGCCGAGGACGAACAGCGTGAGATGTGGTTGGAGTGCCAGCCCGGCGACCAACTCCGCGTGCCCGACCTCGGCCACGTCCGCGACGTCACCGCCTTGTCCGGCTCCTGGTGGTGGGGCGGCGCCAAGGTCGGCGCCGACGAGGGCCCCATCGTTGGCTACCTCACAGGCAGCACCCCCGGTGTCTTCCGGCTGGACATCACCGCCGGCAGTGACCGCGGCGACGCGACGACAACAGCGATCGTCGGGCGAAGTGGCCGCGGCAAGACCACGGCGGCCATGCTCGCCATGCTCGACGCGGCACACCGCGGCGCGTTCGTCTTGGGGTTGGACTTCAAGGGGGACTTGGGCGGCGTCGTCTCGGCCGCGCGCCGCTACGGCCTCAATGCCCACTTGGTGGAGACCGGGCAGCGATTCGCCGGCACCGCGGACCTGTTCACCCTCCTGGCCGAGGAGGGTGTCGACGTCGCCCGCGGTGAAGTGCCCACACAGCTCAGCATGGCCACGCCCGAGTGGCTGCGGGAGCGGGGCGCCGAGATCCCGATCACGCGCGCGGTGAACGCGGTCATCAACGAGGGCCAGCCCGCCACGTGGAAGGTGATTGAGCACCTGCGGCGGATGGATGACGACCTCGGCCGCGAGACCGGCGAGGCCCTCTACGAGTTGGCGCAGAACACTTTGGGCGCCCCGTTCATGGGCCGCCCGACCACCAGCGCCCCGCCGATCACACCCGAGCCGGGGATCTGGGTCGTGCAGATGCCGGGCCTCTCCCTGCCGGGGCCCGGCTCGTCCCGCAAGGAGTGGAACCCCGCCGAGCGGCTGAGCGTCGCCCTCATGCACTCGATGCTCGCCTTCGGCATCACCACCGCGGGCCGCAGGGACCTGCGCGGCCTGCGCAAGGTCGTGACCGTGCCGGAGGTCCACGTCCTGACCCAAACCGAGCAGGGCGCGAAGTTCCTCGACTACATCGCCCGTGTGGGTAGGGCCCTGCACACCGCGCTCTTGCTCGACACGCAGGACCCGGAGAGCCTCGTTCGTCTCGTCGGCGTCCTCGAACAGCTCAGCACGGTTGCGGGATTCCAGTTGACCACCCCGGAGCAACAAGACGCGTTGGCGCAGCTCCTCGGCCTACCCAAGGACGCACACACGAGGGCGCTCATCCACTCGGTGGGCCTGTTGCCGGACGGCGAGATCAGGCACGGGCACTGCGTCATCCGGGACCACCGCTTCCGGTGCGCCACCGTGCAGTGGGACGTGCCCTCTCTCGAACTCCTCGACCTCCTCGACACCAGCCCGAAGGCGACGCAGCTCCCCGGCAACGGCCCCGTCATGGAAAAGGTGGACGTATGAACCGCAAGACGGCGACGGCCGCGGGCATCCTCGCCGCCGGCATCCTGACCGTGGCCGGGTGCTCGTCCTCGTCGGACGACGGCGACACCAAGGGCAGCAGCGGGCAGAAGGACCCGACGGACGCCGTCCTCAAGGCGGCCAGCGCCTACCAGAAGGCCGCCAACGCCCTTGACTGGACTGCCGCTTGCCGCCTGAGCACCAAGGCCATGCGGGACGGCACGGTCGAGGAGTGCGCCGCGCGCAACACCCCGGACTCGACACCGACGGCCGCCGACTCGTCGAGCCCCTCGCCGTCGTACTCGCCGCCGACGTACGCCGACGGCTCCACGCCGAACACGATCGCGTCCAGCACGCCCAGCGGGCCCGACCGCGCCGACACCGGCCCCGTCAAGGTCTCGGACCTCGTCGAGGTCCCGGCCAGCGGCGCCCACCCGTCCGGGTACGGCGTCCTCGTCTCCTACACCGTCACGTGGCCCGGCAAGGAGTCGACCACGACCCGCCGCGCGCTGCGCCTGGTCGACGAGGGCGGGGCGTGGCTCGTCGACCAGCACGAAGACATTCAAGAGGGCGACGAAGGGCACGGCTCGCCGGTCCGCACTGCCCTTTCCGGGGGGTAAAAGTGCTCGTCTATCAGGTTCCGCGCCTGCGGAACGTGGTCATTCCGATTCTGTTCGCGCTCACCACCTTGATGGTGTGCGCTGGACACGCAAGCGCCGCAGACATTGACCCCGTCGGAATCGGCGACCTCATGCCGTCACCCGACAGCAGCATTCCCAAGGGGCAAGGGACCCTTTACGAGACCTACCAAAACCCGAACCTGTGGATGCTCGACTCAGATTTCGGTAAGTGGGACGTCCTCGATCCGATGGCCGAATTCGTCGCTGACATCACCATGGCGTTCATTGCCGTGATCGGTCAGGCGTGCGTCGTCATCGTCACGTGGGTTTTCCAACTGACCCGTATCCCTCCGCTCGAAAACGCCATGGCCGACAGCATCGGCGGAGCCGCGAAGGGACTCACGGAGACCCTCCTTCCGAGCGCCCTTGCAGTGGGCGGCCTCGTCGCGTTCGTCCAGCACAAGCGCGGTGGCGGCGGCGGAGCCATGTCGCAAATCGCCTGGGTGGGCATCTCCGGCGTGGTGGCGGTCTCCCTGCTGACCAGCCCCTCGACTTGGATTTCCGGTGTCGACTCGGTGCGCCAAGTCGGAGCATCCGTCACCCTGAATGCCGCATCGAAGGGAATCGGTGATGGCTCGGGAGATTTCCCGTTCAAGCTCGACCACGAGCCGAAATTCAGCGGCAACGGCCGAGACGATATGCTCCGCAAATCGTCTGACGCCGTGTGGCGTGCTTACGTGTCAACTCCCTGGTGTGTCGCGGAATTCGGAAGTTTCGAGGTCTGTGAGAAGTACGGAAAAGATCTCCTCGACCAGGGAGCGGACAAGGACAAGCGGAAAAAGTGGCTGCAAGAGAACGTCACAGACGAGGCGGTCGGAAGCGGTAGCGTGACCTGGCGTCAGGGACACAGCCCCGTCGGGCGAATCATGGTCACCGTCCCGTCGCTGATCTCCATCATTCTGTTCGCCGGTCTCGTCCTGGTCCTCGCCTTCACCAGCCTGGCGAGCCTCCTCGGCGCCTTGATGCTCCTGTTGACCGGCGTCATTTTTGCGTGCCTCTGGGTGATCCCCGGCCGCCCGCGACAGTGGGGCCTGGCCTGGTTCGATCAAGTCCTCGCGCGTTGCCTTGAGTCGACCATCGCGACCATGGTCCTCGGCGCGGTCCTGACGGTGCAGGTCGCCGCCATGCAGATGTTCCAGCAGTACGGTTGGCTGCCCTCCTCCGGCCTGTCGATTGCCGCGGCCGTCGTCGGCTTCAACTTCCGGGGAGTGATTGCGCAGATCTTCGGCGTCCGCGGCACCACCAACGGCATGGTTGCCGGCGCGATGCTGACCAGGCTCCTCAGCCGTGGCGGAGGCGGCGGCCGGGGCCGAGGAGGCTCCGGTATTCCTCGCCCGCCGATCTCCCTTCCCCGCCGCCGCCGTACTCCTGGCGGAGGAGGGGGAGGAGGGGGAGGCAACAACGGCCCCGCGCTTCCCGGTGGTGGCGGCGGAGGCGACGACATCGACGCCACTCTCACCCGCGTACCGCCACAGCGGCCCCCTGCGCCGCGCCCCCTCCCGGCCCCGGCCGGTGGCGGCGCCGGTCCCGCCCTGCCGCCCGGCGACCCGCGGCGGGCGATCCCCGGCGGCCGTACGAGCAGCGGCCCCACGGTCACCCTCGACCGTGAGCCGCGCCCGGACGTACAAGGCAAGGCCCGCGCCACGCTGCCCCCGCAGCCACAGGGTCCGAGGGCCCTGCCGGCGGGAAGTAGCACCACGACCGGCCGTCCCGCCACTCCGACCATGCGGCCGGAGAACGGCACGACGCCCAACTACGCGTTCCGGCAGGCCCCGCCACCGGCCGCGCCCGGCGAGCCGAAGCTCATTCAGGCGACGGTGATCCGCTCGACCCCCAACGGGCCGCCCAAGCGCCCGGCCCGCAGCGGGCAGCAGCCGCCGCCGCGCGCCGCAGCCCCCGCCCGTCGCGAGCTCCCGCCCGCCCCCAGGAACACGACCAACACCAACAAGAAGGGGTGAGCCATGGCCAAGAAGGACGAGCGCACCCCGCAGGACTATCGGGAGATCCTCGCCAGCTTCCAGTACCCGGACGAGGTCAAGCGCACGAAGGGGCGCCGCAACCGGCGGGCGGCCAAGCGCGAGCACCGCGAGGAGGTCCGACGCAACTCGAAGGAATGGGTCCGCGACGTACGCCGCCGCGAGCCCATCCGCCCGGCCGCGGCCCTGATCGTCGTTGTGGCGGTCCTGGCCGCGGGTGCCGGCGCCCGCTTCCTGTGGCCCGGCCTCCTCGGTGCCAGTGACCACCAGACCCCCAGCACGGCGGCCACCGCGACGCCGACCCCCGGCGCCCAGGACGGCGCGCCCGCCTCCTCTCCGAGCGCGAGCTCGGCGACGCCGAGCTCGTCCCCGTCCGCGGCCGTCGACCTCAGCGACCCGGACCACGTCGCGGTCGAGGCCCTGCGCCTCTACCTGACCCGCAACCCCCCGCAGGACGGCGACCATTCGGCCTCCGTCCTGCGGGCCGCCGCCTACATGACGCCCGCTCTCGTCGAGAACCTGGCCAGCCAGGATGACCCGTCGTGGGAGAAGCTCGTCAGCCGCGGCGGGGTGGCCACCGTGAGCACAGTCAAGGCCGGGCCGGCAGACAGCAAACTCCCGGTCGACACCCCCGTCCGGGTGTGGCGGAAGGTGACGGCGAAGGTCGACGTCGAGGGATACACCGACTACAGCGAAAACACCGTCGTACAGGCCGAGTTGACCAACAGCGGCAACGGGTGGCACGTGTCCCGAATCGTGGGCCTGTAGTGGAAGGACGCGACGCAGCCCGCGCCCTGTCGACCATGACGAAGGGCACGGTCAAGCTCAAGGCGTACGCCATCGGCGCCGTCGTCTTCGTGCTCTTCCTCTGCATCCTCGGCTTCATGGCCGGTGCCGGCGGAGGGCAGGCGTTCGCCAACTCGTGCGGCGACCGCGGAGAACCGAGCGTCGACTACGGCGACGACGACGGCGACCAAGCCCAGAACAACACGTCGGGCGACGTCCGGAAGAACCAGATAGCCAACGCCAAGATCATTGACACCGTTGCCGCAGACGGCGGCCTGTCCGGACGCGCAACCCTTATCGCCCTCATGACCGCGCTTCAGGAGTCCAGCCTCCTCAATCTGGATCATGGCCACCTCGATAGCGTCGGGCTCTTCCAGCAACGCCCCTCGCAAGGGTGGGGAACCGTGACGCAGCTCATGAACCCCGAGTACGCCACCCGGATGTTTCTGTTCGGCGCCGACCCGAAGTCCACGGTCGGCATCCATGGCCTGACCGACGTCAAGGGCTGGGAAACCATGCCGCTCTGGAAGGCCGCCGCGTCCGTCCAGCACCCGGCCGAGGAGTACGAGCAGCTCTACGCGGGGCAGGAGAGCGCCGCCCGCGACATAGCCAAAGACGCCGGGATCGACCTCGAACGCGCAACGACGAGCGACAGCTCGACCGGCGGGGACCAGGCCGACGACACCAGCACGGACCAGAGCGACGACGGCGAGTGCTACCCCGAGGACAACGGCGGCGGCAGTGGCAAGACCGGTGACCCGTTCCACGACGGCGCCGCCGACTGGCCGGCAGCGGTCAAGAACCCGCGCTCGACGGCCGACGCCATCGCGTGGGCCAAGAACGAAGCCGCGAACGGAACCGGCGATTGGTACCGCGCTTGCCTGGCCTTTGTCGCCCGCGCCTACGGCTGGAATTTCTCCGGAGTCAATTACGCAATAGACCACTACAAGGAAATGCCAGCGAGTATGAAACACGACGGCGACCGGATGCCTCCGCCCGGCGCCCTCATGTATTGGGACACCGGAAAACGAGCGGGGCACGTCGCTATCTATATCGGTGATGGGAAAATCGCGAGCAATGATGTACTTCGCCCTGGTTATATCGACATCGTTCCGGCGACGTACATTGAGAAGCACTGGCAGGCAACCTATCTCGGATGGGCGCCGCCGTATTTCCCAAAGGGTGGATAGAGCGGAGAGACAGCACCAATGACCAGCATCGACCCCGAGACCGTCCCCGCTACGCCCGTCTACACCATCACCCTCAACGCGAACGGCGCCGCCGCCGTCAACGGCCAGGAGGTCACAGGCCCCGGCCTCGACCCCGACGAGGCCCGCCTCCTGGCCCTCGGTGAGGTCCGCGTCAAGGCCGCGCTACACGGCCGCCCCGTGCGCGTCCTCGCCAAGGACGCCGACGGCACCGCGTGGCCCCTGATCGTGGCCACCGACGGCACCGTGACCACCCTCGACCGCCCGCACCCCGTACCGCCGCCCCCGGCGCCCCAGCCCGCCCCGCCGCCGCCCAGCAGCGGCCGGCACCCGTACTCGGACGCCGACGAGTTCACCGTCGCCATGCGCCGCGAGACGCCCCCGGCCTTCATGGGCCACGGGCACCAGACGACGGCCGGACAGACGCCGGCGCCGCGGGCCGCCGAGACCAACGCATGGGGCCACCCCGTCCCCGAGGAGTGGAACAGCCCGCTCCCCGAGGAGTACCGCGCCCCGTGGGAGCAGCTCGCCACGCACCAGCGCGCCGGAGCCCTCGCCGAGGCCATCGTCACGGCCTACCAGCTCGAAACGGACCTCACCAAGCAGTTCGGCCCGCTGCACCCGCACACGGTCAACGTGCTGACCGTGCGGGCATGGCTGACTCTCGCCAGCACCGCACACACCCACGAATGGGCCGAGACGACCGAGCTCCTCGTCGAGACCGCGCAGCGTCAGCGCGACGCCATGGCGCCCCAGGAGGAGAGCGCGCGCGTCCTCCGCAACGCACACGGGGCGTGGCGGTTGCTGCGGGACCAGGACGCCGAGTCGGCCCGCGAAATCGCCGAGCCGCTCTTGAACCTTCTGGTGGCGTTCCCGAGCCCGTCGCACGCCGAGGCGAACGCGCGGCGCGCCCGCGACATAATCCACTGGATCGAAAGCGGCGCAGCGGCATAACGGCGTAGCCACCCCACAAAGGGCCCCTCTCCCATCCGGGAGAGGGGCCCTTTGCATTCCCGCCCCCCGGGCGCAGCACGGAGCAGCAAAGGCGCAGCGAGCCGCTTAACGCCCTCACGGGCCCTTATTTCCGGGGCGTGGCCCAGGGTGCCACACGGCACGCCGCGCACCGCCCTGCGGGGCCTGGCGGCCCCTCCGGGCGAATCGGCGGGCGCCTTCGGCGCGTTCACCGCCGATTCGGTCCGCTTCGCGGACCGCCCTTTGCCGGGCGCCCTTCGGGCGCGTTCACCGGCAAAGGGTTTTCGGCCCTGCGCCTTCGGCGCGCACCGGGCCGAAAAGCACGCGGCGCGCCGCGCGGCCTCCTGGGTCACGCCCCGGAAGCACAACGCGAAAGGCGCTATTTCCGTGACCCCAATTACCTGCCCGCAGTGCGGCGGCCTATCGGCCTACGGTATTCGGCCCGACGGCCTGTTCGGCTGCCCCGAATGCGGAAACCTCCTCGACAGCCGCGATATCGACCTCGACGGATTCGAGGTCTGGGCGGTCGACGAGACCGGCACCCTCGGCAAGGTGCACGACCCGACCGAGGCGCGCGAGCGACTGCACGAGTACCTCGCCGAATACCTCGACGAACCCCTCGACTCCCATTTCGAGGCAAGCCTCCTCAACTCCTTTGAATGGGCCGCCGCCGACATCCTCGACGCCATGGACGCCGGGCTCAAAATCTCGGAGCCGACGCAATGAGGCCCAAGGAAACCGTCACCTGTAACTACTGCAACGAATGGGTTGACTCCGTCCACGACGACGGAATTTGCACGGACTGTCACGTGCATTCCCTCGGCGACATGGACCCCGCCGAATGCGGGTGCTCCGACTGTGAAGAGAACGAACGAGAGGCACAGGAAATGCAGGACACTACCCGCTTCCAGCTCGGCGACGCCGACCAGGAATGCCGATACCCCGTCAACGTCGACGGAAAGAACGTCGGACTCATCTACCGGTGGCACGGCGCTTGGTACGCCGTCCCCGCTGGACAGTCCGACGAATTCCGAGTCGGCGCCGGAAGCACCGGCAGTGAAGCCGCCGCGCGCTACCTCACCGAGGAATTCGACGCGGGCCGCATCACCCCGCAGAAGAACACCGAGACCGGCACCGCCGCCCCCCGCGAACTCGTCGGCCCCGTCCCCCTGCTGCACCCCCGAATGCCCGCCACGCCCCGCAACACCAAGGCGGCACACGCGGCCATGGCCGGACTGACCGAGCACCTGTGGACGCCGCTCCACGGCTACCCCGGGGCGGATAACCCGTGGGCCCTCAAGTGCGGACTGTGCGGCTGGCAGGGCCCCCGCTACTGGTCCCACCTCCGGGGCCGCAACGGGAATCCGCCCTCGACTTTCCGGCACCCCGAATGCCTCGACGCCGAAAAGGTCCGCGCCCGAATTACCGCCTACCAGAAGTAACCAGAGGAAGGAGCAAGGGAAATGACGGACCTTTACACGGACGGACCGGCCGAGGCGAACAAGACTCGCGCCTTTTGGGCCCTGGCTGCCCTTGAGGCATTCGGCCTGAAGACCGGTCAGAACTACAGCGACGGAACCCTCGGCATGGGCGAGGACGCCCTCGGCGAAATCGCCGGGGACCTCCTCGCGAACGTGTTCCACCTCGCCCGCTTCAACTCCGTTGACCCGGACAGCATCGTGCGATCGGGATATCTCCACTTCGAGGCGGAAGTCGAGGAGGAGAGCGAGGAAGAGGCCGAGAAGGTCGACGGCTGAGAGACGCGCCAGGTGCTGCGAGGAGGTTCACTGGGTAGTAAGTTAACCTTAGCAATACGTAACTGAACGAAGTAGCAGGCACAACAACGTATTGCTAAGGTTAACTTACTACCCAGTGAACCTCCTCGCAGCACCTG